>CAZLXG010000006.1:0-5867 GCA_964563585.1 uncultured Flavobacteriaceae bacterium
CCTCTAAATTATTGAAAATAATCGATATTGCAATTTGTTAAATTTTTGTTAAATTTTAGTACTATGTGTTACATAATACCTTTTTAAAGACATATATTTGCATAGGATAATATTATATGCTTTTAAATTATGTTAAACAATCATCAAAAAAATATCGCAACATTTATTCATTTATCAACCTTTACTAGGTTTATATTTCCGTTTGGAAACTTTATTGGACCTATAATACTTTGGTCTGCGAATAAAGAAAAATCTGAATTTATTGATGCCCATGGTAAACAGATTATCAACTTTCAAATAAGTATTTTACTATACTCTATTATTTTTGGGATGTTAACTATTCCATTTTTTATTTTCAAAATATTTAATGGAATAGACTTTATTGATTTTAACGGATTTCAAGATTTTCATATTAATATTGGTAAACCATCTCCGCTTTTATATATAGGTGGCGCTTTAGGTGGATTAGCAATAGTTGGGTTTATTATTGAACTTGTTTTTATTGTTATTGCAAGTTTAAAGGCTAGAGATGGCGAATTATATGAATATCCGCTAACTATTAATTTTTTAAAATAAAATGGAAGTTTAATACGGCTTCTTTTATAATTATAAGTATCGATATTACAGCTGTAGTATTTATCAATCAATTTTATATTAAATAATAATTTCATCAATAAATCAAATCATCATCAATCAAAAAATGAACAGTTTCACAATATTAAAACGCTTTAGAACATGAAGATAGAAAACACAAAAGCACAAATGCGTAAAGGCGTGTTAGAATACTGCATACTATCGGTCTTAAAGGACAATGATGCTTATGTTGCAGAGATTTTAGGAACCTTAAAAGACGCAAAATTGCTTGTTGTAGAAGGTACTATTTACCCTTTACTTACTCGACTTAAAAATGCGGGACTTTTAAATTACAGATGGGAAGAATCGACCTCTGGACCGCCACGAAAGTATTACGGATTAACAGAAACAGGTAAACTATTTTTAAAAGAATTAACCACCACTTGGGACGAATTACATAACGCAGTTAACATAGTAACAAGCAAAAAAACCACAAAGAAATGAATAAGACAGTCAATATAAATTTAGCAGGTATATTTTTTCACATAGATGAAGATGCGTACTTAAAATTACAGCGCTATCTTGAGGCTATAAAACGTTCATTTACAGACTCTCAAGGACGCTCTGAAATCATTTCGGATATTGAAGCTCGTATTTCGGAGCTTTTTAGCGAACGTATAAAAAACGATAAACAAGTTATTGGAAATAAAGAAGTAGACGAGGTTATTACCATTATGGGACAGCCTGAAGATTACTTGGTTGATGACGAGATTTTTGAAGATGAGCCACAAACATCTTACAAAAGAAAAACTTCGCCTTCAAAAAAACTATATAGAGATACAGACAACTCGTATGTTGGTGGTGTTTCGTCTGGGTTATCACACTACTTTGGTATTGATACTATTTGGATTCGTTTAGCTTGGATAATTTTAATATTTGGTGCTGGAACAGGAATTCTACTATATATTTTGCTTTGGATTTTAGTACCTGAAGCAAAAACTACTACCGAAAAACTAATGATGAAGGGCGAACCTGTTAACATTAGTAACATTGAAAAAAAAATCAAAGACGGATTTGATAGTGTGACCGATGTGGCTAAAAACGTAACCGATTCTGTTGGTGCAGCTGCAAAAAATGTAACCGATTCTGTTTCGGAAGCAGCGAAGAATATTGATTTTAAAAAAAAGGGTAATTCGCTAAAATCGTCATCATCATCATTTTTTTATACGATTGGAGAAGTAATTATGTTTTTCTTTAAAGTGTTTGCTAAATTTATTGGTATAATACTAATTCTTACAGGTGCAATTTCTCTTATATTGTTAATAATAGGGTTATTTTCATTAGGTGTTGCAAATATTATACATATACCAGGATTGGATTTAGTAGATATTGTTAATGCTGGCAATACACCCGTATGGCTCGTATCATTATTAACATTTTTTACTGTTGGTATTCCTTTCTTTTTCATTTTCTACCTAGGCTTAAAAATCCTTATTAACAACCTAAAATCTATAGGAAATATTGCTAAATTCACTTTGCTAGGTTTATGGCTAATATCTATTATAGGATTAGTTGTTGTTGGTTTAAGACAAGCTAGCGAGCATGCTTTTGATGAGCATGTTATTGAAAAACAAGAATTAATAATTACAGATAATGATACGCTAAGAGTTAAAATGATAACGAATGATTTGTATTCATCTCATGCATACAGACGTAATGAATCATTTAAAGTTGCATATAATGAAGATGGTGAAAAAACAATTTATTCGTCTGACATTAAAGTTATTGTAAAATCAACAACCGACTCTTTAGCTACTATTTCTATTGAAAAAAGCGCAAATGGTAGAGATTACCAAAAAGCCATTGAACGTGCAAAAAACATAAATTATAATTATGCTTTTAATGGTAATGAGTTGTTACTAGATTCTTATTTAACAACAGATACCCAAAACAAGTTTAGCAATCAAGAAATATATATTATTCTTTATTTACCAGAAGGAACTATTGTAGATTTTAGTAGTAATACACAATCATTTTTAGATTATCATAGATATAATGGAAACATAGTTACTTCAAATAATGCGAACCATGTATTAAAAATTTTAGAAGACGATATTGAGTGTTTAGATTGCCCTATTGAAGAAGAAGATTACAAAGTGGAAGTAGATTTACAAGACGAAGATTCTAGCTTAAAAATTAATGATGAAGGTTTAGAAATTTCTGTTGATAGTGCAAATTTAACAATAAACAAAAATGGCGTTAAAGTAAATAGCGACGACGTTAAAGTAAACATAGATGAAGATGGTATTACTATAAAATCTAAAGACAACTAACAATCCATCATTAAAAAACAACAGTTCAGATATTTAAGTTATAAATCAATAACATTAAGACAGATATTTGAATGAAATTAGAAAATAAAATGAACTATTTTAAACACCTTTTAATTATTGTCATTACATTTTTAAGTATTTCTGGGTTTTCACAGGCTGAAGAAAACTCTGTGATATTTAAAGAATTAAAAGTGAAAGACAGTATTCTTTTTGAAATAAGTTTTAACAAGTGTCAATTAGAAGCTATAAATAATCTAATAGCAGAAGATTTAGAGTTTTATCATGATAAAGGAGGTATAATTGATTCTAAAAGCAAATTTATAGAAGTAATGAAAAATGGAATTTGTGATAAATCTAATGATTATAAATCGAGAAGAGAATTAGCTGAAGGCTCATTAAAAGTATTCCCTTTATACAATAATGGTAATTTGTATGGTGCACTTCAAACTGGTGTACATCGTTTTTTTGAGTCTTACAAAAATGAGCCTGAAAAAGCAGGAAGTACTGCCCTATTTTCACATTTATGGCTTAGAGAAAATGAAGAATGGATTTTGAAACGCATTATAAGTTATGACCATAAAATGCCTTCTAAAAAAATAGATTAAAAGTATTACAATAAATAAAATCATCAATCAAAAAACGAACAATTATGACAACACTAACAAAAATCATTGTAGCAACGCTACTCGGCTTAACACTATTTTCATGTAATTTCGATATGAATTTCAACCATGGAGTTCGCGGAAATGGCAACGTACAAGTAGAAAATAGAATTATTAAAAAATCTTTTACAGCTATTAAAGCTACTGAGGGTTTAGATGTATATTTAACACAAAGTGATATGGAAAGTATTACTGTTGAAGCCGACGAAAATTTGCATGAGCTTATTATTACCGAAGTAGTAGATGGCGTTTTAAAAATTCATACTAGTGAAAATATTGGCAGATCTACTTCTAAAAAAATAATGGTAAGCTTTAAAGATATTTCTAAAATCACATCTACTAGCGGAAGCGATGTTTACTCAACAAATACAATAACTGTAGAACATTTAATATTAAAATCTACAAGTGGAAGCGATATGAAATTAGATGTAAACACAACAGTTTTAGAATGTAAATCTACCAGCGGTAGTGACATGCGATTATCTGGAAAAACAGAAAAACTAATAGCCGAAGCAACAAGTGGTAGCGATATTAAAGCAGGAGATTTAATGGCAGAATCTAGCCAAGTAAAAGCAACTAGTGGTGCAGATATAACTGTAAACACATCTAAAGAACTTACAGCAAAAGCAACAAGTGGTGGAGATATTACTTACTACGGAAACCCAGAAAAAGTAGACACTAATGGAGGTGTTTCTGGTAGTATTAGAAAACATTAAGAAGAGTACAAACCTTTATATTTGAAATTTATTTCTTAATTTAAATTTCAAATGTCAGACTAACAACTAACCTATTTAACCATCCCAAACTTGTAACAAGTTTAGGATGGTTTTTGTTTTAATTATACTTTTTAATTATAATTTGAAGTAGATACTTCAAACGTTGAATCTTTAGCCGCTAAGTAACGTTCAGCATCTAAAGCCGCCATACAGCCTGTTCCGGCCGCTGTTACAGCTTGCCTGTACACATGATCTGCAGCATCACCAGAAACAAATACACCTTCAATATTAGTTTTAGAACTTCCTGAAACATTAATAATATATCCTGTTTCATCTAAATTTAAAATGTCTTTAAATATATCAGTATTTGGTTTATGACCAATAGCGACAAAAAATCCCGTAGCATCAATATCATGCTTTTCATTTGTTTTATTATTAAACACTCTTACGCCTGTAACTACTTGTCCATCACCTAAAACCTCATCGGTTTCTGTATTGAATAATATTTCAATGTTTTCTGTATTTTGCACTCTAGCTGCCATAATTTTAGAAGCTCTAAACTCATCTCTACGCACAAGCATTGTTACCTTTTTACAAAGTTTAGATAAATAATGTGCTTCCTCACAAGCAGAATCTCCCGCTCCTACTAAAACAACTTCGTGACCTCTATAAAAAAACCCATCACAAACAGCACAAGCTGAAACGCCTCCACCAAGTTTTAAATATTTCTGCTCAGATTCTAAGCCTAAATATTTAGCCGAAGCTCCTGTTGAAATAATTACTGTTTCACAGTGGATTTCTTTAATTTCATTAACCCAAACTTTATGTACATCGCCAGAAAAGTCAACTTTAGTAATCCAACCATTACGCACATCTGTCTCAAAACGTTCTGCTTGTTTTTGTAACTCAATCATCATTTCTGGGCCTGTAATTCCATCTGGATATCCTGGGAAATTTTCAACTTCATTTGTAGTTGTAAGCTGTCCACCAGGCTGTGTGCCTTGATATAAAACTGGTTTCATGTTAGCTCTAGCTGCATAAATTGCCGCTGTGTAACCCGCAGGCCCTGAACCAATAATTAAACACTTTACTTTTTCTATTTCTTCTGACATTTTATTCTAAGTTAATTGTAGTACAAAAGTAGCTTTTTTGATTAAAAACTTACATTTAAGTTATCAACAGAATTTATAATAAGATAAATAAACCAATTATGTTCGTTTAAATAAAACTTTACCACGTATTATATGGATAAATAATCTGTTTTTATTAACCTTTAAGGTTATTTTTTTTTAATATGCCGAAAAAACCTCCTAAAAAACCCGATTTATCAATTAGAAAAACTGCATTTCAAAGCTTTGATTCTTGGCTTGATACTGTTTTTACAGGTAAATCTCCTGTTTTGAATAGTTATTTTGTGTTGTTGGTATAATCAATAATAGTTTGAAATTATACATAACAAAAACCATCAATGAAATTATAAATAAGCATGGAAATAAAAGAAAAACATATAAAGTAGGTAAATCGGGTCATTCACCAAAAAGAGCCGAATTTGATGATTATAGAAGTGGTTCTTATTCAGAAAT
>CAZLXG010000006.1:5967-53311 GCA_964563585.1 uncultured Flavobacteriaceae bacterium
AGCATTTCGCTTGTGTGTTATATTTTTTTATACTTCTAATAGTGTCATTGCTTATCTATTAATTTTATTATACTTTTTAACAACATCTATTCCATTATAGGGATAAGTGCGAAACTTTATAACGCCCGTCGAAAAAATTAAGCAAATCGCATAAAGATTATTATATTGAGTACTTATTTTAAACTAAAACCAATATGAGTAACATTCAAAAGATTCCTGTAGTATCTAAAAAGTTTCTAATCCCATTTATTTTAGTAACATCTCTGTTTGCCTTGTGGGGATTTGCTAATGCTGTAACCGATCCAATGGTAAAGGCATTTCAAAAAGTATTAGAGCTTTCTAATTCGCAAGCAGCTTGGGTACAAATGGCTTTTTATGGTGGTTATTTTTGTATGGCATTACCTGCTGCTATGTTTATGAGAAAGTACTCTTATAAAGTTGGTATTTTAATAGGCTTAGGGTTATATGCAATTGGTGCTTTATTATTTTATCCAGCTGCACAAACTGAAAGTTTTGCGTTTTTTTGTATTGGACTATATATACTAACTTTTGGTTTAGCTTTTTTAGAAACTGCTGCAAACCCTTATGCTCTAGCAATGGGTGCAAAAGAAACAGCTACACAACGTTTAAACTTAGCACAAGCTTTTAATCCTGTTGGCTTAATTATTGGCTTGGTAATTGCCCAACAATTTGTATTAAAAAACTTAAAATCGGACGATGTAGCCGATTTTAGCACGTTGGATGAAGCCTCAAAAATGCTTATTAAAACATCTGACTTATTAGTCATTCGAAATCCATATGTTATTCTTGGACTTGTTTTAATTGGAGTCTTTATTTTATTTGTGGTTAGCAAAATGCCACAATCAAAAGAAGAAGGTTCCATGCATAATATTGGTGATACGTTTGCTGTTCTTTCCAAAAACAAAAAATATGTATTAGGTGTATTAGCTCAAATTTTGCATACAGGTTGTCTTATTATGTGTTGGACTTATATTTATCATTACGCTGAGGCTATTGGTATTGATAATGTTACTGCTGGATATTATCAAATAGCAGCATTTATTTTATTTGCTATTGGTCGTGCAATTGGCACATATCTATTAAGATTTATAAGTTCTGGAAAATTGTTAATGTACTTTGCATTATTAGGCATTACGTTTACATCTGGAACTATTTTAATACATGGTGTATTTGGATTATATAGTTTAGTTGGTATTTCTTTTTGTATGTCATTAATGTTTCCAACAATTTATGGTATAGCATTAAGTGATTTAACTGAAGAGCAATCTAAAGTTGGTTCTGCCGGATTAATTATGGCGATAGTTGGTGGTGCTTTAATGCCAAAACTTCAAGCATTAATTATCGATGCCGGTGGTAATGGTGTTGCTGACACTAAAATATTAGGTGTACCCGAAATCAATTTTTCTTATATTTTACCTCTTACCTGTTTTATTTATATAGCTTGGTACGGAAGGTTAGTTTTTAAGAAATACGAAATAAAAACTACCTAATATGTTTTTATAATAATAAACCTCTAAAATTTATCAAAAATCAACTTTAAAAAAATATGTTTAGAACTGATTTATTATTTTTATAAATCTGAGATGTTTTGAAAAAAAAGAAGAATTGCATTAGCAATTCTTCTTTAAAAACCAAACAACTAATCTAATTCTTAATGAAACAATTTAAAAAACTGCTTTATAAAAAACATACTTCATAAAGAAAAATAAAATATACGTAGTCATTAAGTTATTTCGACAGATGACAGTAAAATATAGGTTAGAGATGATTTATTCTTCAATTTTAAAAACTTTTAAAAACTCATTATTATTCCCCGCTATAATATATTGAGTGTTACGTACTTTTATTAAATTTATATTTTTAACATCATAAGGAAGAAACAAACCGCTTTCATTAGCATTTATAGATCTAAAATTAAAATTACCATCATTCATTAAAACCATACCATATCCAGCATCGTTTCTTGGTGTTTCAATTTCGGATGAAAACAAATTTCCTGCTAATACAATATCGCTATCACCATCATCATCTAAATCTATTAATACGATATCATTAATTGATGATATTTGAGAAATTGATGAAAAAGCAATAAATTCAAAATCACCATCTCCATTATTTTTTAATATGCCACTTTTAAAACTATAACTAGATAAGTGGAAAGAAATTGCAAGATTTTCACTTCCATAAATATCACTAATGGTAGATTTACCAAAATCATCATAAGTTGGAGCTATTGTTTTAATACTAGAGACTTGTTGTGATGAGCATTCTCTTCCTCTTAGTGGAAATAATTCTCCAAAATTATAGTATCCAAGTACCAAATCTTTTTTTCCATTATTATCAAAATCATGATAATATATTTCAAATGGTTCAGAGCTATTAGCTTTATATTTATAATTCTCTCCTAAATTACCAAGAATGTAATCATCATCGCCATCATTATCAATGTCTATCGGTTTTATAGAATAATACCATCCAGACAAACTATCTAGTTGTTTTGAAACTACTTTTACAAAAGTGTTGTTTTCATTCTTAAAAAAAGTTGGGGACATCCATTCGCCAACTAAACATAAATCCAAATCACCATCTTTATCGAAATCTGTCCAAGTAGCATCAGTAACCATTCCTATATCTTTTAAACCTGGCGCATTTAGTGCTGTAACATCTATAAACTTTCCTTTAATATTTTTTAAAATATAACTACTTGCTGGATTTGGATAGTTATGTGGTACATGTCTACCTGCAACAAATATATCTGGATAGCCATCTTTATCATAATCTTCAATTCTAATTTTAGAACTACTTTGATGTAAGTTTTCTGGAAGTAAATCCATTCGCTTAATAAATTTTCCTGAGTTATTTTCATAAAGTCTATTCGCGTAGTTAGGAGAATTCGGTATAAACTCGTTTCCTCCACTAGCAACAAAAAGATCTAAATCACCATCTTTATCAAAATCTAAAAACTGAGCATATACATCTTCAAAAATTGCATCTTCATCAAAAGATTGATGCATAACAAACTCGCCTTGGTTATTTTGTATTAATATTGCCGATGGTTCGCCTGTACTTTGCCCCAAATAAACATCTTCTCTACCATCAGAGTTTATATCGCCAATTGCAATTGCTGGCCCAAATTGAGACATTTTATGTGGTAACAGAATTTGCTCTTTATAATCATTATATTCGTTTTCTTGGTGCTTGAATTTTGACAATATATTTGTTGGTGTGAAAATTGTTTTTTTAAGTTGATTTAATGGTTGAGAAACTAAATATTCCATATTATAATTTATAGTTAATAACTTATTTATTTCAGGAAGTATTAATTTTTGAATATTCTTGTTTGGCCAGTAAACAAGTAAAGAGTCAACTTTAGTGTTTTTGCCAAGACCAATATGTATTTTAGGTGGCACAGAAGATTGATAGCCTCTAGCACTATAATTCTCGTAAACTTGTTTTTCATTATTGTTATACGCTATTACTTTTACTCCAATACCTTTTGTATTTTTAGGTAATCCTTTAAACTCTATATTGATGTAATTATTACTAAATTTATCTGAATTATTTTTAAGAATTAACGCTTTTTCATCAACATTATTAATAACTAGGTCTAAGTCTCCATCGTTATCCAAATCTGCATAAGCAGCTCCATTAGAATACGTTTTTGAAGCGTTTGGAAGCCAATCATTTGAAGTATTTGTAAATGTTAAGTTTCCTTCATTTTTATAAAAATAATTTTTATGTGGTCTTGTTGGCATTTCTTCTAATAAATACATGATTTTTTTGGGGTTGGTAAGAGCATCATGATTTTCTTTCTTAAATTTAGTCAACATTTTAAAAAAATCTTTATTTCTGAAATCTTTTTTTATTCCGTTGGTTATAAATACATCTTTAAAACCATCATTATCAAAATCTGCCAATAAAGGCGCCCAACTCCAATCTGTATTAGCCATACCTGTTAATTGGGCTACATCAGAAAAAAAAGGGATTCCAGTGGTATCAATATGTGTACTATGTTTTTGAAAACTGTTATACATGTACTGGTAGTGTTTCCCAGCCTTTACATTTCTATTAAACTTTTTAGGGTTCATACTTGCCATACTCGTTTTCATTCCATAATTATCCTCAGAAACCATATCTAATGTTAGTATATCTGCGAATCCATCATTATCAAAATCAGCAATATCATTCCCCATTGAAAAATTTGATATATGATTGGTAGTTTTTTTTATGCTTTCTTTAAATGTTCCGTCTTTTTGATTGATATACATATAATCAGGTTCATCATAATCATTTGATATGTATATATCTGGCCAACCATCTAAATTTAAATCACTCACACCAACACCTAAACCATATGAAATGGAATTAGAATAAATATTAACACTTTTTGTTTTATTTACAAACACTCCATTTACATTTTCATAAAACTTATCTCCAAGTGGAGAGAATACTTCTCTATCTCCACTTCTAGAAAACGTTTGCGGGTTATGGTTTAATAAATACATATCTAAATCGCCATCTAAATCAAAATCTAAAAATGCAGATTGAATAGAATTACTTGTATCATCTAAACCATAATGCTTTGCAGCTTCTTCAAAAACCGGTATCCCATTTGTATTAACGCCTTTGTTAATATATAACTCGTTTGCTAGTAATTTAGCCTTTCCATAAGGACCAGATTTACATACATAAATATCTAAAAGGCCATCATTATTTATATCTATCATATTAACGCCTGTTGTCCAACCTCTATTTCCTTTAGTTTTTGATATTTCTGTAATATTTTTAAACTCAAGATTCCCTAAGTTTAAATAAAGTTCGTTATTCTCTAAATTAGACGTAAAATAAATATCATCTAAACCATCATTATTAACATCTCCAATTGCAACCCCTCCTCCATTATAAACATATTCGTAAACAAATGAGTTTGTTAACCTATCAACTGGTATAATATTCTTAAAATTAATATTAGTATGCTTACTATTAACAATTTCAAATAAAGAAGGCTCTTGCGCTTTATCTTGATTACAGGAAATCATCAAGATAAAATTTATAAATATTAAGAAATTAACTGATGTATTATTAATTTTCATTTTAGCTTTTATTAATTGTTCTAATTTACAGAATTTTGCTTTTTATGTTGATATATAAACATAAAAAAGGTTGGTTTTTTTACAACCAACCTTTTTCTAATATAAAAACAATTTCTTGTTTTTATTTTGCATACCAAAGCTTAGTGCCTTGCAAATCTGCTCCTTGAGCAGAAATAGCATCAGCAAAATTAGGATTAGCTTGAGCTCCAGAACCATATCTTAAGCGTTGCGGATATGCTCCGTTTAAGGTTCCTAATTCAAAAATGGTTGGGTTTGTAACTCCAGCTGCTAATTCTGTTGGGTATCCTGTATCTCGGACAACTGCCCAAGCTTCAAAACCATCAGTATAACCTACTATCCATCTTTGCAATGCAATTTTTTCAAGTTTTTCATCCATTGTACCAGTACTAATATCTGCCATAGCTTCACTAGCAATATAAGTGCCCCCAGAAACACCCCATAAATTCATAGCTTCATTTATACCTGATTCAAAAAGTGCTTGCGCATCACCTGAACCCATACCTCTAACCGCAGCTTCGGCTTGTAGGAAATAAGATTCTGCACTTGTTAAAATAATTTCAGGGTAAGCATCTATCTGTGTCCCTCTTTTATGAGTTACAGTTTCACTAGGTAAGCTAAACATATTATATCTCATAAATGGGGAAGTATCTCCATTTGTTCTAGTTGGCTGACCTATAAATTGTCCTGCTGGCACATCAATAGTTGTTGTATTTCCACTTACTGATATTGAATAAGTTGCGTTTGAAGCATCTAAAGCTGCAATAGCAAAATTTAAGTGTTCAGTAAAATCTGTATCACTACCATCATCAGTAAATACAAATACGCCTCCTACTGCAGGAATAGCGTACCCTGCTAATCTTGGGTCATTACTGTTTTTCAATGTATTTATAAGGGTTGCTCCCATGGTCCAGTTCGCTGCTCCGTTTGTTCCGAAGTCATGCCATACATCACCGTATGAAGCTGAAGTCCACTCACTAATAACAAAGTCTTTATTCATTAAAGCACTCCCTGTTACATCATCCAAAAGTGGCGCTCCTAATGCAGATGTTATAGCACCACTAGCAAAATCATCACCTGAAGCTCCTAATGCACGCATACCTATTCTTAATTTTAAAGTATTTGCTAAACGTTTCCATTTTTGCAAATCACCACCACAATAAATGTCATTATCTCCAACATCATCAATACCTACACCTGTACGCTCCGCAGTACCTATAGTAGCCATAGCATTATCTAAATCTGCAATAATACCTTTATAGATATCTTTTTGAGCATCGTATTTTGGAGTCAAAATTCCTTCAACACCTGCTTCGCTAAAAGGAACCATTCCAAAAGTATCGGTATACATCTGGAAGTAAAGACTTTTCATAATTAAAGACATAGCATACATATACTGGTTTTCAAATTCACCGCCTGTAGTCGTTAAATCTCCAAAAGATTTAATACTTCCAAATTGCCCAGCTAACCAATCGTAAGTAGCATCTGTATATCCACCATTAAAGGTGTACCCTAATCCGTCACTCCACCAAGACGCATTGTGTCCAAAGGTAAAATGTCCTGCAAATCTATCAGAGTGAATTAATGACCCTCTCCAATATGCATAACGATCTGGTGAATAAAGACCAACTTGTGCGCTTGTTAAAAAGAATTTTGCACTTACTTCATCAGCAGTAAATCCTGTTTGACTCGTGTTTATTTCATCAAAATCTTCGGTACATGATGTAGCTACTACACCCAGTAAAGCAATCATCAAAAATTTAAAATATTTCATAGTTACAATTTTTTAAAAGTTAACGTTTAAACTAAGTCCAAAACTTTTAGTTGTAGGCAAAGCATAAAATAGAACTCCTTGACTAAAGTTATTAGTTGAATAACTTGATTCTGGATCAAAGTTATCTGTCTTTTTCCATAAGAAGAATAAATTTCTTCCTGTTAAGCTTAACGACGCTCTTTCGATAAATGTTTTATCTAGTAGACTCCTTGGGAAACGATATGTTAAACTTAATTCTCTTAACCTAGCATTCGTTTGGTCGAAAACATATTCTGAACCTATATTACTAGCGGCACCCCAGTACTCTTGACCTGTAATAGAAGTTGTGTTGGCTGCTCCAGGATTAGTAGTTCCTTCATCATAAACTCCATCAACTATAACACCAGTCTCTCTGTATTGTAGTGATCTTTTTGAAACACCAGATGCATCTAAAGCAGAATCTGTAAATGAAAACACATCACCCCCAATTCTAAAATCAACTAAAAAGTTTAAAGAAAAATCTTTATAAGTAAACGTATTAGTAATACCACCGGTATAATCTGGTTGGTAATTACCAAACTTTTCACGTTCTGATGTTGCTTGCGGTCGCCCTTCTTCAGTAAGCAATAATTGCCCAGCATCATTACGTTTCCATGTTGTAGTGTAAATATCGCCATAACCTCCGCCTACTTGCGCTCTAACATCAACTGTACCACCGTTACTAGAACTAAATATGAAATTTTCTTGACCATCAATTAAGCTAACAAGCTTATTCTCATTCTTTGAAATGTTTGCTGAAATATCCCAGCTAAAATTCTCATTCTTAATTGGTGTTCCTCCTAATAATACTTCAAAACCTTTATTAGTTAATTCACCAATATTTTCTCTAAAACTATCAAAACCAGTAGCTGGATCTACAGGAACATCAAATATTAAGTCTTTAGTTGTTATAGAATAGATTGAAAAATCTCCATAAAACCTGTTTTTAAATGCTTTAAACTCCAATCCAAATTCTGTAGATCTAATATCTTCAGGCTTTAAGCTTTCGCTAAATTTAATGTTTGGTCTGTTAACTTGAGTAACACCTAGATAACCATCACCAGCTACGCTGAATAAATTAATTATTTGCTGTGCACCTGTATCGTTACCTACATTTGCTGTACTTGCCCTTACTTTTAAGAAATCGATAGCTGTTCCTTCAAGGCTAAATAATTTATTTAATAATACACTTAAGTTAAACGAGCTGTAAAAATAAGATCTATTTTCTGCAGCTAATGCAGAAGACCAATCATTTCTTGCTGTAATATCTAAAAAAATCATGTTATCGTATCCTAAAGAAGCTACACCATAAAGAGAGTTTACTTTTTTCTCTATTAAATCAGACTGACTTGCGGTTATCTGATCTCCATCAGTATTATTTAAAAAATATTTTCCAGGAATTTTAAAATCTGTACCTGTAGAACCTGATTCTATGAATGTTGTGTGTCTTGCATTACCACCAACACTAGCTGATAAATCAAACTTTTCACTTAAATCTTTATTAAAAGTTAACATGAAATCATAATTAGTTTCGGTATTATCCCGTTGATTATAACTAAGTTTACCTTCTCTAAAAAAATGAAATCCTTGAGGTGTGATATCTTTTGTATCATGACTTATAGCATCTGTACCTACTCTTATAAAACCTGATAGCCAATCTGTAAACTGATAATCTAATTTTGCAAATCCGCTTATTCTTGATCTATTATCTTCATTTAAATTTTGAAATTGAATCCAATATGGATTACCTGAACCGTTTAACGGCGCAATAACATCATATGGTGAAATATCGTCAGCACCAGGGTGGTTGTGAATTGGGCTATTTAAATCTTGATATACTTTTAAATCTGATAAACTAACATTTCTTGGTAAGTTATACAAATACGCTGCTAATCCTTCAGTTCCTTGAACAGGTCTGTTTTTAGCATCTTGAAGGAAATAATTAACTTTTCCATCAAAAGTTAATTTATCTGTTAATTTAGCAAATCCTCTTAAACTAAAGTTATTTCTATTTAAATCAGAATTAGGAAGAATTGATTCTATATTTGAATTTGTATAAGAGAAACGTACTGAAGATGTTTCGTTACTTTTACTTATAGCAATAGTATTTATAAAACTGGTTCCAGTTTCAAAAAAATCCTCAACATTATTGGGTTGAGCTGAATAAGGACGCATTTCTCCATTAAATTCTAAATGTGAAGACCCATCAAATTTTGGCCCCCATGAATTACTCCCTCTTACTTTATTTACATTTTGAAATAATGTAGCAGTTGGATCAGTTAACACAGGGAAATTACCATTAGATCCACGACCGTACTCGTTTTGATATTCAGGTAAAACCAAAGGTGTATCAAATGTTGCACTAGTAGTGTAGGAAATACCTAAGCCTTGATTTAAGGCTCCTTTTTTTGTTGTAATAATAATAACCCCATTTGCTGCACGAGAACCATATAATGCTGCTGCATTCGGTCCTTTTAAAATAGTCATGGTTTCTATATCATCTGAGTTAATATCAGAAATACCAGTTCCTAAATCTCGGACTTTGTATTGTCCTTCTTCTTGAACAACTCGTGCTGAATTATCAATAGGCACACCATCTACTACATAAAGAGGTTGATTGTTTCCTGTTATAGAACCATTCCCTCTAATAACAATACGTGTTCCTCCACCAGGACCAGATGTAGATTTAGAGACTACTACACCTGCAACTTTACCTACAAGAGAACTAGCAATATTGGCTTCTTTAGCTAAGGAAACTGAAGAACCATCAAGTTGTGTAACCGAATAACCTAAAGATTTTTTATCTCTACTAATACCTAAAGCTGTTACAACAATTTCATCTAGTTGACTTGCATCTTCTGTGAGAGATATACTAATAACCGTTTGATTATTAACAACAATTTCTTGAGTTATATAACCCAAATAAGAAAACACTAAGATTGCAGACTGATCTGAAACACTTATACTATAATTTCCATCAAAATCTGATGTAGTTCCATTAGAAGTTCCTTTAACAACAATATTTGCTCCTGCAAGAGGAATCCCACTATTTCCATCGGTAATTGTTCCCGTTACTGCCGTTTGAGCTTGTATGTTTTGAAAACTAAACAAGCAAAATACAAACAGTAGTTTTAGTAATTTTTTTATCATAATTTTAGAAGTTAGTTAATTTAGTTTTGATTGATTTCAAGAATAAAAACTCTTGAATAGTTGAGTTAATAACATTTCGATTTTTTGTCATAAAACTTTATTTTTGTTAGTTAAAATATTTAAATTAAAGTTACCAAAATAAAATATTTAAATATTAGAGTTACCAAAATATTTAATTCTTCCTTAGATAGAAAAAAAAATATATAGACAACGCTTTTTTACACATATACAACAATTAATAGGCGACATTATGTATTTTATAAAAACACTTATTATTATATTTAGATATTCTTTAAAAAAAATTCTTAAATAATTACGTTTTCGAAAAAACTAATATAATATAGTCTATTTATATTGATTATTATTTAATAGTACTTTAGCAATAGTAAATTAACCAAAAATCATATACATATAATATACTTTTCGACCAATAACATATCTAAAACGCTATAGGAAATGTTGTTAATATTTAAATATGCTTATTAAAACGAGAAGTTAAAAAAACGTTAAACATACTTAGTCGTTTGTTTATATTACTAAGTTCAGAATAGCATAAAGTTAGTCTGTAAATAATACACTACAAAATAAGGGGTTAATTTTGAATTATTTTAAAAACAATTCTCCAAATAATGTGTTAGGAAAACAATTTTCAAATTTCTTCGTCTTTAATAACGCTCTTTACATCTTTTATTATTCGTTCTACTTCTGTACTTACAAACTTCCTATCAACTAATTTTGGTCTTTTGCTAATAAACTTCTCTTGGTCTGAATATGCTACAATATTTTGTGGTAATACTAAAGCTCTAGCAGTAAAAAAAGAGCTTTGTTTAATAAAATTTCTTCTCTTCATAAATAAGCTATTTACTTAATTTTTATTTCTATAAATACCGGCAAATGATCTGACGGATACTTACAATTTTTAGAGTCACTTAGTACAGCGTATTTATTAACTTCAATATTATTTTTGCTTGTAAAAAGGTAATCTATTCTATCGATTACAGGTTCATGAAAATTAAAACCGTTAAATGTTCCTTGTGGTCCAAAAGGTTTTGAAGAACTTGTTAATTTTGTATCATTTAAAATTTTTGAAATAGTTTGAATTGGTTTGCTTGTTGGTTTTAGATTAAAATCTCCCATTACTATTACAGGAAAATTTTGTGTATTTAATTCTTTTATTTTTTCAAGAATTAACTCAACGCTATGTGTTCTGGCTTTATTACCAATATGGTCAAAATGTGTATTAAACACCCAAAATTGTTTCTCCTTTTCTATATCAATAAATAAAGCATAAGTGCAAATACGCTCCATGGAAGCATCCCAACCAACAGATATTTCGTTAGGTGTTTCACTTAGCCAAAATGTGTCTTCATCAACTACTTTTAGTTTTCTGGAGTTATAAAAAATAGCACTATATTCTCCTTTTGTTTTAGCATCATCTCGTCCAATACCAATAAAATTATAGTCAGTCAAAGTACTATCCAGATATGTAACTTGATGATGTAACCCTTCTTGTATTCCAAATACATCTGGCTCATAAAAAGCTATTTGACTACTAAGGAATTCTTTTCTTTTTGCCCATTGATTTTCACCATCAAACGGATTATCATATCTAATATTATAGGTCATTATTTTATAAGACTGACCATTTATAATTGTAATTATCCCTAACAGAAATACAATTGATAAAATATTTTTTTTCATTTTGAATAAATTATATTAATCAATAATAACCTCATCAGCAAAAATCCATGAAGGAGTTCCTGTTGCATGATGCCAATATGGTGGTTCTATCATATTTTTACCTACTACTTTTACAAATCTTGCTTTTACTTTAGGAAAAGTGAGATTAAAATATTTAATATCGTTTACTTTACTGATTTTTAGTAAAGGACGGTCATTCTTTATTGATCCCAATTTGATGAAATTGACATTATCGTTAGAATAATAATAAGTCACGTTTAAAGGGAAAAATACAACATGATTTGTAACCTGTAAAAATGCAGTTGAAACAGAGCTTATAAACTGATTGGAATCAAGGTCTATAACCACTTCCATATGGTTTCCTTCAAAACCTAACCAATTGGAATAAAAACTATTTCCTCCCAAAGCTCCATCTGTTAATACCTGCGGATCCTCGTTTGCATATTTTTTAGGCTTAGTATTCAAAAAAACTTTTTTACCAATAGCTTTATTAGGTAATAAGGCCACTTCAATAGCTTTTTTGTAATTATCATAATACTCTTGAACTGTAAAGCCCATTTCATTCATCAACGTAATATTTGCTTTATTACATGTGACTAAAAAATTATTCAATTTATCAACAACAAATGGATTGATTATTTTTTGTCCATTATCCTCTTTTTTTAAAAGCCTAAAACCCTCTGAAAGATTTTTTCTACACGCCTCTAAAATAGCATAATCCACACTTAATCTTGCCTCTTTTGCTCTTTGTAATATGATAGGTTTTTGGGCAACTATACTTTCTGCTTCATCAAAAAAGGCATCATACATTTTCAATAATTCAGGATTTAAATAAGATGAAAATGCTTGGGATGGATCGCCATACAAAAACAGAAAAAAATCAGGGTCTTCTTGAATTTTCTTATGTACAAGATCAATATATTTTTTAATATAAATCCCCGCCTCTTCATAATATCCATTAGTAAATTCAGTAATTATTTCTTCAACATTTGCATCAGGATCCCATAATAATTTAGCCATCAAATATGAACGTAATTCAAATAATTCGCTAGGGTTATTACTATGCTGTTCAAACACCCATTTTGCACTATTATCCCTAAAAAATTGAATGTTTGGCTTAAGCGTATGAAAGTTTGGAAATGGTGCTAAAAAATTAGTAAACTGAGTTGTATAATCCCAAATTCTAATATTATCTGTAATTTCATGCCATCCTCTAATATCATCTGCAAAATCTGTACATTTTTCAGTAATTGGGGCACTGCGGTCACACTCTATAGAACATAGCGTAATCAGCACATTTTTTACTGGTTTTGTTTTACAGGGCTTACGGGTATATTGGTAAGCTAATGTTGATATTGTTTTATCGGGAAAATCTGCCGCTATTTTATTTACAAACCGAATCATTGTTCCTGAAGGGCTTTCTTCTTCTATGTCAATTTTACTACACTTATCACATTGGCAATATTGTTGATTATCATTTTGACTCACTGAAACTACAGAAGAATTTGGATGATTTTTAAAAAGAGATGCCACAGAATCTCTCACTATTTCATAAACATCACTATTTGTAAGGCATAATTGAGTTGGTATTCTTTTACCTCTACGCAAGGCAAAATACTCAGGATGTTTTTCATAAAAATTTTCTTCTGGAATAAATTTATGAAAAGTATGTACTCTTGCATTAGACGCATAATGAGGAAATGCTCGTGTAGTTACTTTTAGTTTTTCGGCAAAACTAGGATTATTATAATACAAACGAGAATGTACCGTTCTAGTAGTTATATCTGGGATATAATTATGCGCAATTGATTTATCTAAAATTATAGTTTTTAAATTGGGGATTTCTTCCACATTTGGAGCATACCATCTACAATTTAAATACCTTTCTAAAAACTCATAAACTGCATTTTGGATTGCATTATCCGAACCTCCCGAAATAAATAAATTTTGTTCATCTATCAGAATAGATAACTCATTTGGATTTAAAAACTCATTATTTATATTTCCAATGTAAATCTTTTTTTTATCAATATTTTGAGAACTCTCATCAACAATGATAATGTTGGATCCGCTTATTTTGTCAATATACGTTTTCAATAATTCAGCAGACTTGTACTGGCTTTCTGTTGCACTATCCATAAAAACAATTTCATAATTTGAAACTCCGTTATCAACTAAAATAACACTATTATTAGTACATGAATAAAAAACAGTAATAGATAATATTAAAATCAAATACGTGTTTAACTTTTTTTTATTTAAAAAAATCATAATTATAAACTTATTAATTAATCATAATAAACTTAGTTTTGACCAAATCAACAGAACTTCCTCCTATCATAACCTCAAATTCTCCGGATTCAACAACTCTTTTCATTTTTCTATTCCAAATAGCAAGCTCATCCGAAGTCACTTCAAAAGTAACAGTTTTTGTTTCTCCTTTCTTAATTAGTATTCTTTTGAAACCTTTTAAGCTTTTTTTAGGTGTCGTAACACTACTATATATATCATTAATATATAATTGCACCACTTCTTCACCATCAAAACCTCCAATATTTTTAACATCTACACTTACCTTTACAACTTCACCTATTTTATTCTTATAGTTAGAAACTTTTAAATTACTATAGACAAACTTTGTGTAACTTAAACCAAATCCAAATGGATATAATGGGGTTTCACTTTCGCTAACATATTTATGTATAGCTGATGGTTTTTGATTATAATAAATTGGTAATTGTCCTACTGATTTAGGAAATGTAATTGGTAATCTACCTGCTGGATTGTAATTTCCAAATAGCACATCTGCAATTGCTCTTCCTCCTGCCTCTCCAGGAAACCAACCTTCAACTATAGCAGGAATATTTTCATTTATCCAATTTATTGATAATGGCCGTCCGTTTAATAACACACAAACCACTGGAGTTCCTGTTTTATGAATTGCTTTAATAAGTTCCAATTGTTTTCCATGTAAATCTAAAGTTGCTACATCTCTATTTTCTTCAACTAATTCTCTTGATTCACCTAGTATTACAATAGCAATATCTGAACGTTTAGCAAGTTCCACTGCCGGTTTTAAATTTACCTTTTTAAAATTCCAACGCAGATGTGCTCTTGCTCCCCAGCCTCCTTCCCACATTTCAATACGGATTTTATATTTTTTATTTGCTTCAACATCTATTGGTATTGTAACAATGTTGGTCGCTCCTTTATTCCAATTATCAATAACAAGTTTATCACCAATCCACATTCTTATTCCGTCATCCGAACTTAATCCAATCCATCCTTCAAACGATTCTTGTGACTTAATAAAACCTGTCCATCGTATAGAAAATCTATCATCATTAACACCATTCCCCGGTGACCAAGGCCAATCAAATTCCAATTGCTTATCAATTCTTGTTAATACGGGATCACCTTCTAATTCCATATTGTTAAAATACTCTCCTTTTAGTCCATTATTCTTTTCATCTGATGTAAACAGAAATGTTGAAGGAATAACTTGCCCTTTAACTATTAATGGAACACCTTCTTCATACAAAACATTTACACCTGAGCTCACAACTTCTTTAATTCCTTCTAAAATTGTTATTGCTTTTTTATTTCTTACGGAATAACCTCCTAATCTAGATGCATCTGCATTAGGTCCAATCACTGCAATGGTTTTAATATCTTTTTTTAATGGTAAAATATTCTTATTTTTTAATAATACTATAGATTTCCTTCCTGCTTCTAAAGCAATTTCTTGATGCTCTTTAGAATGGAATTTTTTGACAATCAAGTTTTCATTTACATAAGGGTTTTCAAATAATCCTAAAATAAATTTTAAACGCAAAACTCCTGCAGCAGCACGGTTAATAGCATCTATTGAAAGTTTGTTTTCTTTTACCAATTCTATAATTGTTGCTTGCCAAAATTCATTAGTAAAATCATAAAACTGCATATCAACACCTGCAGCAACAGATTGCCGAATACTTTCTTTAGGAGAATCAGTAACAAAATGAGTAGTTTGCACATATTTTATAGCTCCTAAATCTGATATTGTTATTCCCTTAAAACCCCATTCTTTACGTAAGACGTCTGTTAATAACCATTTATTTACTGCACTTGGAATTCCGTCCAATTCTGTATATGCAACCATAGTTCCTAATGCTCCTCCTTTTTTAAAAGCTTTTTCAAAAACTGGTAAAAAATCTTCACGAGCTGTACGTTCTCCAACCAAAATTGGAGATGAATTACCTCCTCCTTCTGGAATACTGTGCACAGCAAAATGCTTAGGTTCTGCTATGATCGATGTATTTGATGCTAATGTATCACCTTGCATTCCTAAAATCATTCCCAATCCAATTTCACCCGCCAAATAAGTATCTTCACCAAAAGTTTCAGCTACTCTACCCCAACGAGGCTCTCTGCCTATTCCTAAAACAGGACCTAAACCGAAATGAACACCATGTATTCGTGCTTCAGTTCCTATAACCTTCCCTATTTTTTTCATTAAATCTGGATCCCAAGTTGCGCCTAACCCAATATTCATTGGGAATGCAGTACTTCCTGTTCCTAAATAACCATGAAGCATTTCTTCCATTAAAATAGCTGGAATTCCCCATCTATTTTCCTTAATAACATATTTCTGAATATCATTAATCAATTTGGTAGATTCTGGGTACAAATCATGAATAGCTCCTAGTCCAAGTTTTCCAATTATATTTTTTGTTTTTTTTCTAGAAAAATTTCCCTCATTTAAAAAATCTCTTCCCCTATACATATCCATTTGCCTTACCTTTTCTTCAAGAGACATTCTATTAAGTAAATCTTCTACTCTTTTTTCAACTGATAGTTCAGAATTTTGAAACGGGTATTTTACCTGTTGTGCTTTTACTTCAGAAAAGGTAAATACTATAACACTAAGAAATAACACTATTTTATACACATTGTTTTCTTTAATTAATCTTATTTTAAAATAATTTTTAACTGCTTACCATTCACTAACTTTTCATGGGAAATAAAATATTCTTTATGCTTTTTTCCATTTAGCTTTATTTCCTTAATAACTCCAACATTATTCTTTTCTTTTTCAATAATCAATTGCTTGTTCTTATAATATCGAGAATCTAGTTCAATTGTGATTTTATCAAATACAGGAGTTGTTATTGCATATTTAGGCTCTGCTGGCGATAAGGGATAAATACCCATCATTGAAAATACTAACCACGCAGACATAGTACCAGTATCATCATTTCCAGGTATTCCATCTGGTTGATTTTTAAAATATTTAGAAATCAATTCATTGACACGTTTCTGAGTTCTCCACTCCTCGCCTTTTATATAATTAAAAAAATAGGGATAGGCAATATTTGGTTCATTTGCCATATCAAACTGTTTGTTATCAAAAACTTTTTCTAATTGATTTACAAATGATTTTTCTCCTCCCATTAGTTTTATCAATCCTTTTGTATCGTGGGCAACCATAAAAGTATATTGCCAAGAGTTTCCTTCAATGAATCCAATATTATGTGCAAAATTAGCTCCAGTACTAGGGTTAAAAGGTTTATACCAAGAACCATCTTTATTTTTAGGTCTTAATAAATTGAAATCCTTATCAAATAGCTTTCTGTAAGTAATAGATCGTTTAGAATAAGTTTTAAAATCATCTTTTTTATCTAATTTCTTTGCTAACTGAGCTATTGAAAAATCAGCAATATTAAATTCTTGTGTTATAGATACGGTACCACTATTAACCGATTCTTCTGTTAGATATCCTTTTTCCAAATATTCTTTTATCCCAATTCTTACAGGGTTATTATCTACCTCAATAGAACTCTTCAACATTGCTTCGTAAGCTTTATCAATATCAAAATCTTGAATTCCTTTTAAATACGTATCTGCAATTACCACTGCTGCTGGATCACCAACCATTGTAAAAGTTTCGGTTGAATTTAATTCCCATTTTGGTAACCATCCGTTTTCATCATACATATCCAACATCGTTTTTACCATATCGGACTGCTGTTTAGGATATACCAATGACATCAACTGATGTAAGTTTCTATATGTATCCCATAGAGAGAAAACAGTATATCTAGTGCCTTTAGTTTTTGCTATTTTTCCTGTTTTAATTTCTTGATATTCACCATTAAAATCATTAAAAGTATTTGGATGTATCTGTGTGTGGTACAATGCAGTATAAAACAAAATTTTATCTTCTTCTGTACCTCCTTCAACTTTTATTTTAGATAAAACAGAATTCCATTCTTCGTAAGTTTCTTTACGCACTTCTTCAAAAGTTTTATTTCCTATTTCTTTCTCTAAGTTTTCTCTTGCATTATCAATACTTACATAAGAAACACCAATATGCACTTCAATTTCAGTTTTTTGCTTAAAATTATAAGTGAAATATGTTCCAATACTATCACCTACAATCATTTTTGTACTATTTTTAAAAATACGTGTTTTTCCATTATACTTCATCCATTGGGCTTCTACACCAACATATTTAAATGGTTTTTTCCATGCTCCAAATTCATCTGCGGGCTTTGAAAATTTAGCTACAAAATAAACAGGATACATATCTTCAACGCTATTATAACAAAATGAGCCTACAGCACGCATTCCTTCTATTTCTGAAGATGAAATTATTCTCACCATAGCTCCAGATTCATTTGTTAAACCCAAACCTAAATTTAATAATACATTTGATTTTCCTGCTGGAAAAGTATATTTACTTACTCCTACTCTTTTTGAAGCAGTCAATTCTACTTTTACATTATATTTATCGATTATATTACTATAATAACCTATTTTTGCAATTTCGTTAGAATATATTGACCCATATTGTAAATGATTAGTTTCTACTTTTCCTGTAGTTGGCATGAGTAAAATGACTCCTAAATCTGGACAGCCTACTCCACTTAAATTCACATGACTAAAACCTGTTAAAAATGTATTTTCATTTACGTATGGATTAGACAACCAACGACTATCTTTTTCTAATGGTAAATTCTGAGGTCCTGCAACATTAAATGGGCTTATACTAACCATTCCTCTTGATGCTACTGGACCTGGATATGTAGCTCCAAAATTTGAAGTGCCTATAAATGGATTTACATAATCTGCTGGGTTTTGTGCCAATAATAATAATAATAATAATACATTAAAAAAAACAAAAAGAATAAAAATTATTAATTTGTTCATTTGTCTATTAGTTTAATTTACTTAATGAATATGGCACATCTTCTTTTTGATTACCCCAATTTTTGTTTGGGGTGTTTGTCATTTCAAATTGAAATGTCCCACCGTTTTGTATATCATCAAAAGACATATAATTAGACGTATACGTTTTTGAGTTTAAAGTTGTGGATTGTATGTAATAATTTTCAGCAGAATTATTATTTGCATTAATAGTGAATACATTTCCGTTCTCTAAATGTAATGTTCCTTTTTTAAACAACGGACTTCCAATCACATATTGATCTGTAGCTGGTGTTACAGGATAAAATCCTAATGCGCTAAACACATACCAAGCTGAGGTTTGTCCATTATCTTCATCACCACAATAACCATCAGGTGTTGCTGAATATAATTTGGTAAGCACATCTCTAATTCTAAACTGTGTTTTATAAGGTGCATTAGCATAATTATATAAATAAATCATATGTTGAATAGGCTGATTACCATGAGCATAATTCCCCATATTAACAATTTGCATTTCACGAATTTCATGAATGGTTCCTCCGTAATAGGAATCGTCAAAATCTGGTGGCATTGTAAACACATTATCTAATTGTTGAACAAATTTTTCATTTCCTCCCATTAAATCTATAAGTCCTTGTATATCATGAAACACTGACCACGTATAGTGTAAACTGTTGCCTTCGGTAAATGCATCTCCCCATTTTAATGGATTAAATGGTGATTGAAAATTACCATCTTTATTTTTTCCACGCATCCAATTTGTTGATGAATCAAATACATTTTTGTAGTTTAAAGATTGCTTAAAGTACTTTTCTGCTATATCAATTCTCCCAAGTTTTTCAGCCATTTTGGCAATGGTAAAATCTGCATAAGCATATTCTAAAGTTCTTGCTGTGTTTTCATTTATTCCAACATCATAAGGCACATAACCTAGTTTGTTATAATAATTTAAACCTTCTCTTCCCACAGATCTTACTGGCCTGCCTTCTTCAATTCCTGCATTTTTAAGAATAGCTTCAAATAAAATTTCTGTATCATTAGTTACGTTTCCTTTTAAAAACGCATCAACTATTATAGGAGCCGAATTAGAACCAATCATACAATCTCTATGTCCTGGACTTGCCCATTCTGGTAACCAACCCGATTCTTTATAAGTGTTTGCTAACCCTTCCATAATGTGCCCATTTAGTTCTGGATACATCATATTAAAAAATGGATATACGGCTCTAAAAGTGTCCCAAAATCCATTATCTGTAAACATATAACCTGGTAAAACTTCTCCATTATAAGGACTGTAATGCACAACATTGTTGTCTTTATCATACTCATAAAATTTTCTTGGGAATAAGAGTACGCGATATAAACAAGAATAAAATGTTTTTATGTTATCGATATTATCATCTTCTATTTGAATTTTATTAAGTTCGGTTTCCCATGCTTGTTTTGCTTTTTGTTTGGTTTTCTCGAAGGTATCTTTTCCTATTTCTCGATTTAAATTTAATTCGGCTTGTTCAGTACTAATAAATGAAGATGCAACTTTTACATGAATAACTTCACCTTTTTTTGTTTTAAAACCAATGATGGCTCCAACATGTTTTCCCTCACTATTAAGTGTGTTTTCCTGTAATTTCCAATCATCTTTCCAAGTATGTTGCATTTCAAAGTCTTTATCGAATTCAGCAACAAAATAATTATGAAAATTATCAGGAACTCCTCCTGAATTATTTCGGCAATAACCTATTATTTTGCGTTCTTCAGGAATAATTTTAACCATTGAACCTTTGAAAAAAGCATCTAACATAATATATGATGCATCAGATTCAGGAAATGTAAATTTAAAATGTGCTGCTCTTTCAGTCGGAGCTACTTCAGCTGTAACATCATAATCTGCTAAATATACTTTATAATAATATGGTTTTACAGTTTCTGCTTTATGCGAAAACCAAGATTGTCTTTCTTCTTCTTTGTATTTTAATTCTCCGGTTAATGCCATAAAAGAAAAGGCTGCGTAATCGTTAATCCATGGACTTGGTTGATGTGTTTGTTTGATACCTCTAATTTTATTTTCGTTGTATTTATACGTCCAACCATCTCCCATTTTTGAGGTCATTGGTGTCCAGAAATTCATTGCCCAAGGTGTTGCTATTGCTGGATAAGTATTTCCGTTTGATAAACTATATTTTGAATCTGTTCCCATTAATGGGTTTACTAAATCGACATAACTAATTGTTGTATTATTAATATTTTTCTTCTTTTCACTTTTATTAATACAGGCAGTAAGTGTTACTATTAAAAATGTAACAACAATTTTTAAACTAGTTTTCATCACTTATACTTTTAATTTAATTTAATTCAACAGCATTTCCGTGTCCTCTATATAATTTTAATGTACTTTCTAATTCAACTTCAATAACAGTTACATTAGAATCTAGGTTTTCTTTTTTTGGTATTTCAATTCTTAATACTCCAGGAATATTATTCCAAGAAGCACCACCATTTCTTTCAAAACTTAATTGTTGATTACTACCAACTACTTTAATAAGTTTTATTTTATTTTGAATTCCTTTTAATGAAATATAATTTTTAGGATTATCAAACAAGCATAAGTAAATTTTAGTTTCATCTTTACTTAACAACGTTGGTCCGTAAAAATGACCATAAGGCAATCCATCTTTAGTATCGAAAACTGCATTTTCATGTTTTTTTATCCAATCGCCTAAAGCAACCAATCGTTCTTGTTGTTCTTTTGCGATTGTCCCATCTGGTTTAGGTCCTATATTTAATAATAGGTTTCCTCCTGAGGCAATTACCTCGACAAAAGTTCTAATAATCTGTGATATTGGCTTATAATTAGTATCACTAGGATAATATCCCCAATTGTCGTTCATTGTCATACAAAACTCCCAAGCCCCTTTTGGTCTAACAACTGGAATTCCTTGTTCTGGTGTTGAATAATCGCCATAGGTTTTTAATCTAGAATTAACGATTGTTTTAGGATTCCAAGCTAATAAAGAATCTTTTAATGACTGTGCTTGCCACTGTTCGCTTGATTTCTCCCAATCTCCATCAAACCAATATAAATCTGGATGATAAGCATCATTTAGTTCTTTTAGTTGACCTTTATAAAATTTAACAAACCGTTGCCATTTTGACAAACCAAATTGTTCTTTTTGAGGATAATTTTTTTTTGTATTTGGCCTTGAAAAAACAACCTCATAATCTGGGTGAGACCAATCACACAATGAATAATACAAACCAACTTTTAACCCATGATTTCTTAATGCTTGTACAAATGGTTTTACTAAGTTTCTTTTAGCTGGAGTTTTCTCCTTTACATTTAATTTACTTAATTTAGTATCCCACAGCGCAACACCATCGTGGTGTTTAGTTGTTAAAACGGCATAGCGAGCACCAATTTTTTTAAATAACTTAGCCCATAATTCTGGATCGTAATTTTTGGCTGTAAACTCTTCTCCTTGTGACATATAATCATCATAAGAAATTTTCTTATGATACATTGACCACGATTCTCCAATTCCGTTTACACCATAATATCCCCAATGAATAAAAACCCCTAATTTAGCGTCCTTAAACCACTCAAGTCTTTCTGACTTAGTTAATTTAGTTTCTTGTGCATTAACTTGATTGGTTACAAAAAAAAGCACAAATAGTATTGATATAAAATTATTCATATTAATCAATTAAAATTTCATCCACAAATAACCAAACTTTACCTCCATTTGGAGTTTTCTTTAAATTTGTTGCCCTAACCTTTATAAATCTTGTTTTTTGTTCTTGAAATTTAATTACAAAATCCTTGAGTTGTGGGTTACCATTTTTAGCATATGCTCGTTCTATACTTCCAACTTTTTTAAAATCATTTCCATCTTCAGATACTAAAATTTCTATTTTTGTTGGAAAATAAATACTAGGTCCTTGATTTTCTATACTTCCCACTGTAACTTGCTTAATTGTTTCTAATTTATTTAAATCAATAACAACTTCCATATCTTTTCCAAGCCATGCTTGCCATTGACCATCATGAAAATTCTTTGTGCCTCTCAATGTATTAGTCATTCCATATTTGCCTGCTCCTTTATAGCTATCACTATATAATTCTTTATATGTAACTATTTTTCCAACTGCTTTATGAAATTTTATTACTTTATTAAATTCTTTTCCAACTGGTTTATCATTTTTAAATAAAGTTGCCTTAATGGATGTCGTTTCTGATAGTTGAATTAGTTTAATATATTTTTCTGAAGTACTATTTAAATCGCTACCATCTAAGCTATAACGAATATCAGAATCTGGAAATTCATTTTCTAATATAACTTCTATTACTTTATTTTCTATATTTATTTTAGTTGTAGCATTAACCAAATAAGCACTTTTTGCATAATTAATTCCTAACAAATCATAACGACTAAACATGGTTGTAATTCTGGATGAAAAATCTCTCCAATCACGCAATTCTTTAGGACTCCATAATGCTTCTGACAATGCTGCCAATCTTGGATAAATCATATATTGTGAATGAGACTCCGTTGAAATATATTCCGACCAAAGATTTGCCTGACCTCCCAAAACATGTTTAGCTTCTTCATCTGTCATAGTATCAACAACAGGATCAAATGTATATACTTTACTTAAAGGTGAATATCCACCCCAAGCCAATGGTTCTTCATTTTGTGGTCCTTGATAATGATCAAAATAACAATGCGTACCTGGTGTCATCACTACATCATGACCTTTCTTTGCTGCTTCTATACCTCCTTTTACACCTCTCCAACTCATCACTGTTGCATCTGGCGCTAAACCTCCTTCTAAAATTTCATCCCATCCAACAAGTTTTTTACCTTTTAAATTGATGAATTTCTCTATTCTTTTTACAAAATAACTTTGCAATTCTTCAACATTTTGTAAGCCTTCATCTTTCATTCTTTCTTTACAGTGAGAACATTTTTTCCAATTAGTTTTTCTTGCTTCATCTCCACCTATATGAATATATTTTGAAGGAAATAATTCCATCACTTCTAGCAAAACATTTTCTAAAAATTCAAAAGTTGAATCTTTTCCTGCACAATAAATTTCAGTAATTGGCCAAATTCCTCCCGAAGGAACTCCAATTGATGTTTCAAAACAAGACAATTCAGGATATGATGCTATAGCACTCATTACATGTGCAGGCATTTCAATTTCCGGAATAACTTCTATTCCTTTTGAGGTTGCATAACTAACAATTTCTTTAATGTCTTCTTGGGTGTAAAAACTTCCATAAACTCCTTTATCTTGATCAGTTGTAGCTCTTCTATTACTCCAATGTGCATCTTCTTGATCTACTCTAAATGCTCCAACCTCTGTAAGTTTTGGATATTTTTTAATTTCAATACGCCAACCTTGATCGTCAACTAAATGTAAATGTAATACATTCATTTTATGCATTGCCAAACCATCAATAACTTGTTTTATATATTCTTTTTTAAAAAAATGTCGAGATACGTCTAACATTAATCCTCTCCATTTAAAACGTGGTTGATCTTGTATTATAAGATTTGGTATTATCCAATTGGTGTTTGCTACAGTTTCTTTACTTTCAATGGCTACTGGGAGTAATTGACGAACGGATTCTAAAGCATAAAGAAATCCAGAATTATTTTTTGATGTAATAATAATTCTATCTGAATTTACATCTAATTTATATGCTTCATCATCAAAATTATCATTGGTTACAAACTGAATATAATTTTTTAATGGTTCTTGATTAACGATTTCAAAAAACCATCCAGATGCATTTTTAAATTTATTATTTAAAGTATTAAATATTTCTTCTTGAATTTTATTCTCAACTACAAATTTGGTGTTTTTCGTAAATTCAAATACTCCTGAAGATAATTTTAATTCAACTGGTTTTGGAATTATTTTAATATCGTTTTCTGCAAAAGTTTGGAGTTCTTTTTCACAAGAAATTAACGATGCAAACAAAACAATTACTACTACTTTTAATACATTTAAATTTTTCATTTATTTATTTTTAATCATCCCACGAAATTTTAAACTGAGCATCTTCCATTCTATTCCCTTTATCTTCATCACAAATAGCATAATTAAAACCAGATCTTAAACTGTACCCAGAGTGTTCGCCATTTTTATTAATTGCAATAAAGCCAACTTGTAAGTACTTCATATCCTTATGGTCTTTATGCTTATTATAAATTCGTTCTACAATTTCTTTACAAGCATCATATGGAGATTTCCCTTGTCTCATTAATTCAACTACCATTGCACTTCCTGCTGTTCTTATAACCGCTTCTCCTAATCCTGTTGCTGCCGCTGCACCTACTTCATTATCTAAAAATAACCCTGCACCAATAATTGGAGAATCTCCTACTCTACCATGCATTTTCCAAGCAGCACCACTCGTGGTACAACCACCAAACAAATTTCCGTTTTCATCTATGACTAACATAGAAATTGTATCGTGATTTTCAATATTTATTACAGGTTTATATTTAGATTCTTCTAACCATTTTTTCCAGTCTTTTTCAGCTTCTAACGTTAATAAATTTTCTTCTACAAAACCTTCAGATAATGCAAATTGAAATGCTCCTTTACCTGACAACATAACATGTGGAGTGTTTTGTAACACTTTTTTGGCTACTGAAATTGGATGTTTAATTCCTTGTAAAAAAGATACTGAACCACAGTTGCTATTATAATCCATTATACAAGCGTCTAAAGTTACTTTTCCTTCTCTATCTGGAAAACCTCCATAACCAACACTTCTTATTTTTGGATCTGCTTCTGGAATTTTCATTCCTTCTTCAATTGCATCTAGTGCTGGCTTACCTATCTTCAACTGTCTCCATGTTTCTGCATTAGCTGGTATACCGTGATTCCAAGTAGAAATAATTAGCGGCTTTTTTTGTGTTTCAGATTTATTAACTTTAGAAATACTTTCTTTTTTTTCAATAATTTCTTTGCAACCAAAAATAGTACTCATCCCTATTGTTCCTAATGTTGCTGTTTTTATAAAACTTCTTCTATTAGACATAATTTCTTAGTATTAATTATAAATTATTGATGATAAAGCCATTACATAGTTTTTACTTTTTTTGTTTGGAAATTTCCCCATTGTGAAAATTAATTTTCCTCCTACTGCAATTTCTTTATGAGTAATATAGTTTCTTTCTATTTTATTACCATTCAATTCTATTGATTGAATATACTTATTCTCATCACTATTATTAATTGTTTTTACCACAAATTGTTTACCATTTTCTAGATTAATTGTTGCGCTTTCAAATAGCGGAGATCCAAAACTATAAATACCTTGTGCTGGATTAACTGGATAAAACCCTAATGAACTAAATACATACCACGATGACATTTGTCCGCAATCTTCATTTCCACAATGACCATCTGGAGTATTCTTGTATTGCGTTTCTAATATTTCCCTTACTAATTTTTGAGTTTTCCAAGGTTTTTTTATATAATTATATAGGTAAGCAACGTGATGGCTCGGTTCATTCCCATGAGCATATTGACCTATCATTCCTGTGCTGAAAATCGGTAATTTATCTTCAAGTGAAGGTTTTAAAGAAAACATAGTATCCAATTTCTTTTCAAACAGTTCATTTCCTCCTACTGACTTTATCAAGCTTTCAATATTTTGAGAAACTGACCAAAAATATTGCCATGCATTACTTTCACAAAAATATGGGGTGTATTCTTTTGGAATAAACTCTTTAACAAATTCACCGTTTTTGAGTTTAGGTCTCATAAATTTTGTTTGTGGATCGTATACTTTACGCCAGTTCTCTGATCGGTTTAAAAAATAATCATAATCTAACATTTCTCCTAAAGCCCTGGCAAATTGTGCTATACACCAATCATCGTACGCATATTCTAATGTTTTTGAAACTGACCAATTTTCGTGATACTCATCTACTGATACATAGCCGATTTTTTTATACTCATCTATTTGTCTTAAACTATCCATAGCGCTTGCTTTACAAGCTTCATAACCCAACTGAAAATCAAATTTAATTCCTTTAAAGTAAGCATCAACCACAATAGGAACAGCATGATAACCAATCATCATATTCGTTTCATTGCCTTGCATAGACCAAACTGGCAGTAAATTGGTTTCTTTATAATGTGCCAACAAAGAGCTTATCATATCTGATGTTCTAGCTGGCTGCAATATAGTATATAATGGATGTGCTGCCCTATAAGTGTCCCACAATGAAAAAGTATCATATCTAATAAAATCATTAGATTTCATTATTTCACCATTTGCTCCTTTGTAATTCCCATTATGGTCACTTAATATGGTTGGTGCTAACATAGATTGGTAAAGCATCGTATAAAAGATTGTTTTTTTTGTTACATCCTTTGTTTCTAGTGTTATTCTTTGTAATTCTTTTTCCCAATCACCATCTGCTTGTTGCTTGTATTTATCAAAATTAAAATCTGGAGCTTCTACGTCTAAAGATTTAAATGCTCCTTCAATATTCGCAGTAGACAACCCTGTTTTTAAAATTATTTTTTCGTTATCATCAGTTTTATAATTTAATACAATTTTTGTTTTTACAGCTTTAATTGGATTACTTGCAAGTGTATCATTTTTAAAAATTTTATATGATATAAAAGGTTTTGAAAGTTTTATTACAAAATATACACGCTGATCTTTTGCCCAACCTGTTGACTTTCTATAACCTTCAATAGTTGTATTATTAACAACATTAATATAGGTTTCTGTTGGTCTATCCCAATTTAGTGCGTATCCTAAATCTATATGAATTTGTGATGCATCATCTTTAGGAAATGTATATCTATGAATCCCCGTTCTAGCAGTTGCTGTTAGTTCTGCTTTTATTCCAAAATCTAATAAATCTACACGATAATATCCTGGTGAGGCTTCTTCATTTTGATGTGAAAAACTTGAAAACGGTTTATAATTATTTTCTTTGATTCTTTTTGAAAATCTGCTATTAGTAGGCATTACTAAAATATCGTACAAATCTCCTGCTCCAGTGCCAGTTAAATGTGTGTGTGAAAATCCTGTAATTATTGAGTCCTGATAAAAATACCCTGCAATTCTATCCCAACCAGGTATTCCTATATCTGGGCTTAATTGCACCATCCCAAAAGGAACTGTAGCTCCAGGATATGTATTACCTGGCCCATCAGTTCCTATAAATGGGTTTACAAATTTTGTAAAACTGGTGTTATTGCTCTTTTTTGAGCAACTACTAACTGCTATTAATAATATAATAAATACAAAACTATAAGGTTTCATTATTTTTAATTTAAACTCGCTTTGGTTTGTTTTATAACTTCTAAATAATCTTTTGTTAATGCTGGACCATCAAAAAAAGTAACACCCTTAGCTCCATTTATTTTAGCTAATAAAATAGCTTCTTTAAGTTCTTCTGACGATTTAAATGGTGGTAAATACACTCCTGTATTAATGCCTATTCCTCTATTTTTAACATCTTCAACACCTTGTTTTGTGGCGTAACCAATCCAATCGATTTCCTCGTTGTAAAACCCGTGATATATCATTGGATATACTTCATCTATAGTCCATTTATCCCAACGTTGACGCACCATGTGATCTGCCATTTCTGGGTAAGGAAACACAGCTGCTGTTAAGTTTTTATTGTATTTATGTACAATATGGTAAGCATCATCTACCACAGCTTTAATAGCATTTAGTCTGAAATTTTTCCATTCCATATCTATAGACGTATTTTCAATTTTTCTTGGATTTTTGTGATGCAATTTTTCAAATTCACTTACACAAACATCACAATAGCAAAAATCGAACTCTGGTAACTCTACATCCTGAACTAAATTATATTTAGGAAGTAATCCTATTGGTAAAAAAATATCTGAAAAACGAATATAATCTAAATGTATACTTTCAATACCTTCTACTTTTGCCAACGCCTCTACTAAATCCAAAATATGGTTTCGGGATTCTGTTCTTGTTGGACATAACCATTGGTAATAATCTACATAAGGTCTAGTATCAAAACACGATTTACCTTCTTTACTTACCGCATACCATTCTGGATGTTTTAGTGCAACGGAATCTCCTGGACGATTCATAGCCATAATCCACGCATGTACTTTTAAACCTTTATCTGTTGCTATTGGAACCAATCTTTTTAAAAGCACAGGATCTGTTCCTGTATTAATTAAAACCTCATCAATTCCTGCATTTTTATATTTGGTGAATTCAGTAACATAATCTTCATTAGACTTTTCTTTATTGGCTGTTATCCACACTCCAAATTCAAATTCAGTTTTTGGGTTTTCAACACTATTCTCCTTTTTTATCTTTTCTTTACAAGAAGCTAGACTTAAAACAAGTGCTATTAATAATATATGTAATATTTTCATTTTTAATTTATTTTGATATGAATTTACCATCTTCTTTTAGTATTAAAGTTTTATGAGAAAATGGACTTACAACAGTTAAATTGTATCCTGTACTATGATTTTCAATTATTGGTTTCAAAACCTTACCATCAACCATGATTTCTAAAGTTGTTAGACTATCAATAGTAGATGCATACGATGCATGTATTTTATAATATTTTTTTTGAGTTCTATACAACTTATAAAGTTCCCATTTTATTTTTTCGTCTTGAGGAATAGTAAAATCATCTTTTTCACCTGCTTTTTTTGAAGAAAAATAAACATACCCCCACTTTTCTGGTTCATGCATATTAATTACTCCCGTAGGAGACCATACCCAATTATGTTCTGGTAAATATTTACCTGTATTGCCCTTTTTTCGTTGATATTTTCCATTAGTAATTTGAAACTCCCAATTTACTCTTGAGAAATTAACCCTCCAAAATTTGTTAACTGGTACATTCTCTTCAAAATAAGATTTTTTGTATACCCTCCATGGAATTGCTATTTCTAAAATCCAACCTTCATCAATATCATTCGATTTATTAATAGTTCCGTTTATTTTAACAGCTGATTTTAAGCCTGTAAGTGTCCAATCGTTTAATACCACATTACCTACTTCGCGATACGGCTTATTTATGAACATATCCCAAACGGTATTCAAGGCATTTATTTCTAATTCGTAATAATTATGAGTATCTCCATCTGGGTCGATAAAAACCTCAAAATCATTATTATAAAAAATAATAGTATCTCGTTGTTTTAAATCTGCCCACACATGTGGTTCATCAAGTTTTGCAAGGATGTAATAGTATTTATCATCCCAAAGCATTTTAACTTGTGTATTGTATTTTGGTTTTTCTATACCTTCAATATCAATAAAAGAATTAGACCATTCTACTTTGCTCCAAGAGATATCAGATGTATCTCCATCAATATTAATAGCTTCCGATGCTTTGTATGCCACAAAACTTTTTGGTGCTTTATTTATCTTAGTTTGCGCACAACTAACCATTGATGAACAAACAAATAACACTATTACCACTTTAAGTTTTAAATACATAATAAGCTTACAAACTATTATCTTTTGTGTATTGAACTACTTCACTTAATTTACCAAATGCCATTGCTACAACCGTATCTGCTCCACCATAATAAATAGCAAGTTTATCTTCTTCATAATCATGTAAAGCAGCGCATGGAAACACCACGTTTGGCACATCGCCAACCATTTCATATTGTTCGGCAGGCCCTAACAAATAAGGTTGTGTTCTATATTTAACCTGATCTGGTGATTTTTCATCTAAAATTGCGGCTCCCATAGCATAACGAAAACCGTTACATGTATTTATCACACCATGATATATCATAAGCCAACCATCTTCTGTAAGTATAGGTATTGGTCCTGCTCCAATTTTTGTGCATTGCCATGCGCTATCTTCAAATTGAGTTGTTTTCATCACACAACGATGCTCTCCCCAATATTTCATATCTGGGCTATAACTTATATAAATATCACCAAATGATGTATGTCCATTATCACTTGGACGACTTAACATGGCGTACTTTCCATTTATCTTTTTTGGAAATAATACTCCATTTCTATTGAATGGTAAAAATGCATTTTCGCATTGAAAAAAAACTTTAAAATCGTACGTATAGCCTATTCCTATAGTTGGTCCATTATAACCATTACACCAAGTAATCCAATATCGATCTTCAATAAAAACAACACGGGGGTCGTATTTATAATCTGAATCAATCATTTTAGTGTTACCCGCTTTCATTTTAATAGGCTCGTGATTAATATCCCAATCAATACCATTTTCGCTAAAACCAGAAAAAATATTCATCTGAACTGCTTTGTTATCACATCTAAAAACACCTGCAAAACCATCTTTAAATGGAACAATAGCGCTATTAAATATACTATTAGATGATGGTATATCATACCTATTAATAATAGGATTAGAATTGTAACGCCATAATACATCTTGACAATTTTCTGGTTTATCTTGCCAAGGGATTTTATTTTTTTGCATGCTTAATCTTTATATTGCTTTACTTTATCTAGCCATGTAAATTTTAAAATTATTGATGTTATCACAAAAACTAATAATGCAATTAACGTTTTTGGGTAATCTCTAATTACAAAATAAATTGGCAACAAAATCATACTAGATTGCCAAACAACCCCAATAATACAATTTAGCATGTCTTTACTAAAATTTGTGTTTTTTTCAAAAAAGTCATCTTCACTTTTCAATTCTTTATATACTGGATTCCACCAACCCCATGGATGCACATTTTTATAGAATTTTTTTAAAGTTGTCATACTAGTAGGTGGAGTAAGAAACGTTCCTAAAAAAGAGCCTAATAAAGATACAATAAAAATTATTGGGAATATATATATTGCGGATATTTGAGCTAATTCGTACAACCAAGTCCCTATCTCAAAATTAGCTTTATTTTTATCTAACAAAAACTGTAGAGTTGCAATGATTAACCCCGAAGCCATACCCCAGAAATAACCCCAACCATTAAAACGCCACCAAATCCATTTTAAAAAATTAGCTGCTACATATCCTCCATATAACGCGCTAGTAATCCAGAGTGTAATTGAGTTAATAGAATCGGCAAAAAAACCCATGACAACACCTAAAATCACTATAGCAAAAGATGCTAAATGACTTACTTTTATATAATGCTTGCTACTTGCTGATGGCTTAAAATATTTTTTATAAATATCATTTACTATATATGCTGGTCCTGAATTTACAAAAGCAGAAAACGTTGACATAAAAGCAGCTAACAACCCTGCCAATAACAAACCTTTAATACCAATTGGAATATGATTATTAATTACTTTAGGCAAAATGATTTCTAAATCATCTTGATTTAATAATTGAGATGATGCCATTTCTGGGGCTAAATAAACCAACCCAAGAACCACTATTCCTCCTATAAATAGATAACGAGGAATAAATAATACTAAATTTGTAAAACCACTCATATAAGCTGCTTCTTTTACAGAACGGGTTGATAATATACGTTGCATATCGTAGCTTGGTGTTGGACCTGCTATACTTGCAAAAAAACCTTTAAATAAAGACATACCTATAAAGGCTCCAAACATCTTATATCCTTGAGTGTCAATAAGGTTATTAAATGCTTCATATTTACCTATCCAAGACCCTTCAAGCTCCCATCCAAAAAAAATGTTATTCCATTCTGTTGAAATCACATTACTTATTTCAATATCAGATATTGTAAAAAAACCATATCCTGCTATTAAACCCCCTGTTAATGTCATAATACCGTATTGCAATACTTCTGTAGCAACAACTGAGAACATTCCTCCTTTAATTGTATAAAGTGTTGTTAAGAAAATAATTATTAAAGCATAACTTTGCTCTGATGTTAGTATAACACTTTCATTTATATTCAATGCTAAATCCCATGGCAGAATAATAGTCATAAACTTACCTATACCTTCGAAAAAATATGCGATAAAACCTATAGTAGCTATAATTGCAAATATTGCTACTATAATATGAGATGCTCTTCCTGCTTTTTTATTGCCAAAGCGAGTAAGAATCCACTCAGACCCCGTCATAATGTTTGATTTCCTTATCCAAGCAGCCAAAAACATCATAACAAAAATTTGATTGAAAATTGGCCATACCCACATGAACATAAAGCTTTTTACTCCATATAGAAATAAAATACCTACCATCCACGCTGTACCAGAAACATCGAACATTCCTGAACCATTACTTAACCCTAAGTAATACCACTTAATAGATTTTCCTCCCAGAAAATATGAATCTAACCCCTTAGACGCACGTTTAGAAACCCAAATACCAACACCAAGTGTTAATATAATATAAACTAATATTATTGATGTATCTATAACATGCATTATTTTTTCGGGTTTTTAATAATTCCCCAATTAACATTAGGTTGATTCCCCATAATAAATTGCAATGTTCCTCCTTCTAATATTTGCTGATGCGAAATAGTTGTTTTATTGTATGCATTACCATTAAGCTTAGCAGACTGGATATATATATTCTTTTCTGAAACATTTTTAGCTTCAATTACAAAGGTTTTGTTTTCCGAAAGATTTATTGTTGATTTTTCAAAAATGGGACTTCCTATTTCATATTCAGCTGAAGCTGGATTCATTGAATATAATCCAATTGAACTTAAAACGTACCAAGCACTCATTTGCCCACAATCTTCATTTCCACTTAAACCATTTGGTGTTGTGTTATATTGAGTATCTAAAATATTACGTGCCCAATATTGCGTAAGCCATGGTTTATTGGCATGATTAAATAAGTAAGCAATATGATGACTTGGCTCATTCCCATGTGCATATTGCCCAATTAAACCAGAAATATCAGCAGAAACATTTTTACCAGTAATCTCTGAGCTTTCAGTAAAGAGTTGCTCTAATCTATTTGTAAATATTTCATTACTACCATGCAAACTCACAAAATCTTCGACTGCATGTGGCACAAACCAACTGTGCTGCCAAGCATTTCCTTCGGTATAATCGGCTCCTTCTCTGTGTCTAGAATACTTAGGATCAAACGGTTCTTTCCATGATTTACCATCAACAGATTTACCTCTCATAAAACCAGTTTCTGCATCGAATAAATGTTTATACCCTTTAGATCTATTTAAAAAATATTGATAATCGACTTCTTTTCCTAATGCCTTTGCCATTTGTGCTACACACCAATCATCATAAGCAAATTCTAAAGTAATTGTAACTGATTCGTCTAATAAGCTATAAGGTATATATCCGTATTTTTTATAATGATTTAAGCCACGATCGTCTTGCATCATGGTGTTTTTCATAGCTTCATATGCTTTTTCAGGATCAAACCCTCTAATTCCTTTTAGATAAGCTTCTGCAATTACAGGAATGGAATGATACCCTGTCATGGTATTCGTTTCATTTCCATAAAGCGTCCACACTGGTAATCTTTTTTTAGTTTCGTAATAAACTAACATTGTATTTATTACATCTGAAACCCTATTAGGCTCTATTAAAGTAAGTAGCGGATGTTCTGCTCGAAAAGTATCCCAGAGTGATAAGGTTGAATATGCTGTATAATTATTAACCCTTACTATACTATCGTTTTCTTTTCTAAATTGTCCATTTTTATCACTATAAGTTACTGGTGCCAATTGCGAATGATACATGGCTGTATAAAAAATTGTTTTAAGTGAATCTACAGGTGTTTCTACATTAATTTTAGTTAATCCTACATTCCAAGTATTCTCAGCTTCATTCTTTATAGTTTTAAAATCAAAATCTTTTTTGTCTAGATTATCTTTTGCATTGTTTATACTTACCGAAGACAAGGCTACTTTTGCTAATAATTCTTTATCACCTTTATTATTAAAAAACAATTGTATTGATGTTTTTTCTCCTTCACCTTTATTTTTATCGACTACTTTATAATCTATATATAAATCATGGTTAACTATCGGTTTTGAGAATTTTGCAACAAAAAATACTTTTTGATTTTTTGCCCATCCTGTACTAAAACGGTAGCCACTTATGGTATACTCGTCTTCTATTTGTAATAATGTTTTTGTAGGTCTATCCCAATTAATTGCAAAACCTAAATCTATAATAACAGATTGTTGATTATCTTTAGCGTATGTGTATTTATGATATGCAGTACGTTGTAGGGTTGTTAACTCTACATTTATATTATGGTCTTGAAGAAATACTTGATAGTATCCAGGACTAGCCTTTTCATTTTTATGACTATATGTAGACTTATAAGGAATTGAATCGCGAGATTTTGGTTCTATTGATAAATCTATTTTTTTGCCTACTGGCATAAATAATATATCTGCTAAATCACCTATACCTGTTCCGCTTAAACTTAAATGACTAAAACCAACTACTATAGAATCAGAATAATGATAGCCTGAACACCAATCCCATTGACCTCTTACCCCATTTACAGGACTAACTTGTAGCATACCAAAGGGCACCGTTGCTCCTGGATATGTATGTCCATGACCACCTGTTCCTATAAAAGGGTTTACATAATTTGTTAAAAGTGTTTTACTATGCTCAATTTTGTCTGGTTTATTATTACAACTGACAAATAATATTAATAGTAAAAAAAAGAATGTAATATTCTTCATAAAAAATATTTTACAATGTTAAGTATATAAAAATTCATAAATTTAACCATTTATAAAAGTAATTTAGACAGACAACATAATAACTTAGTTAAACATCAAAAAAATCAAATAACTAATCATTTCTTTTAAAAATGAATTTTAATTCTAGTCCATTATATAAAGTATCTTTAATACACCATATCATTTTTTGGCTGATATATTTTCTTTTTAATGTATTCAGATGGGGGCTTTATTTTGATAATTATTTATATTCTTTTAAAACTGGTTTGTTAGGTTTTCCAATTCATATGACTTTATGTTATTTGAATATTTACCTTCTCATGCCTAAATTAGTATTTAAAAAAAAATATTTTTCTTATATTATTTTAATTTTATCAATCATATTTATTATGGTTGTTATAAAATTTAATTTAACTTACTTTTTAATAAGCAATAATGTTTGGCCTGAAGGCCCTGAAGCAATTAACCATCTAACGCTTAACTACACTATAGATATGATGATTGGTGAACTATATGTAATTACGTTTGTTACAGCTATTAAAATAACTTTAGATTTTTTAAAAGAACACAAACGTGTAACCGATCTTGAAAAAGCACAATTAGAGACCGAATTACTGTTTTTAAAAACTCAAATTTCTCCTCATTTTTTTTTTAATACGTTAAACAACATATATTCTCTAGCTGTTGAAAATTCTAAAAAAACACCAAAAATTATTTTGAAACTTTCTGAGTTAATGCGCTATTTACTATACGATACTAAAAGCAAAAGGCAATCTTTAGAAAATGAAATTCTTTGTATTCAAAATTATTTAGATTTAGAAAGAGTTAGACATAATGAACGGTTAGAAATTAACATGTCTGTTTCTGGTGATATTCAAGATAAGAAAATTGCTCCTATTTTACTACTTTCATTTGTAGAAAATGCGTTTAAACACGGTGCAAATAAAAATATTGGAAAAGTAAACATTGTTATTGATTTAGTTATTAAAAAAGATTTTCTTTATTTTTCTATATCCAACCCAATGCCTATAAAAACTAAACACGAAGAACGCTTTTCTAAATCCAAGGGCATTGGTTTAGAAAATGTAAAAAAAAGACTAGCTTTAGGCTACAACGTAAACGATTACAATTTAACTATTAAAAGTAAAAACAATAAATTTATTGTAAAACTTAAAATAAAAATATCATGACAGTAAAGTGTTTAATTATAGATGATGAACCATTAGCTATTAATATTATCAAAAATTACTTAGAGCAAATTGAAAATTTTGAACTGGCAAACTCATTTACCAATCCTATTGATGGTTTAAATTTTTTAAAAAATAACACTATTGATGTTATTTTTTTAGATATTAATATGCCTGTTTTAGATGGTATAAATTTTATAAAAAGTTTAGAAAATCCTCCTTTAGTAATAATTACTAGTGCATATGATAAGTTTGCAATAGAAACTTATGAATTAGATGTTTTAGATTATTTAGTAAAACCCATTGAGTTTCCTCGATTTATGAAATCATTAAATAAAATCAACAAAAGGCTTAATAACAACAAGTCCCTTTATGACAATACAAAAGAACGCCCATTTCTTTTTGTGAAAATTGATAAAAAGAAAATGAAAAAGATTTTTTTAGACGAAATCTTAATTATTGAATCTTTAAAAGATTATTTAAAAATCAACACAACAACAGGTAAATACATAATACACAGCACACTAACAGATTTTACTAACTTATTACCTTCAAGAGATTTTATAAGAATACACAGATCTTACACAATTGCTATAGATAAAATAGATGCCGTAGAAGGCAATAGCATAGAGATGGAAGGTATTAGATATGTTATTGGCAGATCGTACGTTCACGATGTAAAACAAAAAATATTAAACTCATCAATTTAATACTCAAACTACACTTTTATAAATATTTTCTTTTTATAAAGAAAATACCCTAATCCTATATAAAAAACTACTACAGATAAAGCGTATAAAAGTGATGATAAATTGTCTGTTAAAAAGGAATGCTTAAAAACCGTATTGTAAAGCCATGAATGGATACTACTTCCATTCCCTACTTTAGTTAGATAAAACACTTTTGAAATAAAACTAGAAAGAAAATAGATAGTAATGGCATTCATTCCTACACTTTTAAAAAGAAAACCAAACTTTAAATTCAGAATATCAGTTAAAAAATAAATTATTACCAAAATTAAAGTCGCCCAACCACTAGTAACCAAAACAAAACTGCTACTCCAAATAGCTTTATTTATTGGAAACCAAATATTTAACACATATCCATGAATTAGCAATAAAGCTGCTATAACCAATAATGAGACAGACTTATTAAGCTTTGATTTTGCTAATACTTGTCCAACTAAAACTCCCGACAAACACGATACGATAGCAGGAAATGTGCTAAACAAACCTTCTGGATCATAATCTAGTTTCCACATATGTTTTCCTAAGGTTTGAAAATCTATATAATTGGCCCAATTATTAGGTGCTCTATCAAATGTCGGAGGCACTCCGTTTGGCAATGGCACAAAACCAAGAAATAACCAATAACCAACTAAAATAAAGACACTTATACCTAAAAGCATTTGCCAATTACAGTTAAGGAATAGGATAGATGAAATTAAAAACACAACCCCAATACGTTGAAGAACTCCAGAGAATCTTATAATTTCGAAATCTTTAATAAAAGGAAAATATGGTAAAAACAAACTCAAAAACAATCCTAATCCAATTAATTTCAAACTCCTAATTATAATTTTTTTATATGTAGAATTTATATTAGGTTTATTTTGATATGCAAAAAAAATAGAAACCCCAACAATGAATAAAAAAAAAGGAAAAACTAAATCTGTTGGTGTTAAACCATGCCATTCGGCATGAAGTAATGGCGCATACACAGAACTCCAAGAGCCTGGAGTATTAACAAGTATCATAGCCGCAATGGTAAATCCACGTAAAACATCAACAGCTTCTATCCTTTTACTCATAATCCTATAAGAACTTTATTTATTCTTAAGTCCTACTTTATGACCCCAAAAAGCATAGTATAAAATAATGATGTAACAAGGGAGTAAAATCCAATACCCGTATGCTGCTGCTTCTGCAGTTGCTGATATTTCATTAACACCACTAACAATTAAATATTCTTTTTCGCTATCTACTAATGCGCCATAAAGGGGAGGAATAATAGCACCTCCTGAAATCGCCATAATAAGTAACGCTGAAGCAGTTTTGGTAAATTTACCTAATCCTTTTAAAGTTAATGGCCATATTGCTGGCCAAACCAATGCATTTGCAATACCTAATGCAGCTACAAAAAGAACCGATGTAAATCCAGTTGAAAAAACAATACAAAAAGATAATATAATACCTAAAACAGCACTGGATTTCAAGGCAAATGCTTGACTCATGTATTTTGGAATTAAAACTACACCTAAAGCATAAGTACCTACCATAGCCAACAATGTAAATAAGGTAAAGAATTTAGCTTGACTAACTGGTAAATTTAACGAAATACCATATGAAATAATAGTATCACCCGCAATTACTTCTACGCCTACATAAACAAACAATGCTAAAACACCCAACCACAAATGTGGGAATTGAAAAATACTTGTTTTAGCAGATTCACCAGTTTCAGATTCCTCCATAGGATCTGCTTCTACATGTGGTAGTGGTGCTTTTCTAATAAGTATTCCTAAAACAAATAAAACAATAGCCATTACTATATATGGTGTAACAACACTATCTGCCATAGTATTTAATAATTCACCTTTTTCAGCAATAGAAACAGTAATTAGCTGCTCTTTAATTTCATCAATTCCAGACAATAATATAGCACCAAAAATCAATGAGCCTAACGCCCCAGCAACTTTATTTGCAATTCCCATAATGGCAATACGTTTAGCAGCACTCTCGATTGGTCCCAAGATAGTTATATAAGGGTTTGATGCTGTCTGTAAAAGAGTCATTCCCATTCCTTGTATAAAAATCCCTGTTAAAAACATCCAATATGTTCTAGCTCCAGCGGCAGGAATAAAGACTAAAGCACCTAAACCCATAACCATTAAACCTAAAGACATTCCTTTTTTATAACCAATTTTGTTAATTATATATGATGCAGGTAATGCCATAACGACAAAAGAAATATATGATGCAGAAGCTACTAAATAAGATTGGGTATCGGTTAATTCACTAATGGTTTTCATAAATGGAATTAAGGCTCCATTTATCCAAGTTACAAATCCGAAAATAAAAAACAATCCTGCAATAATTAATATTGGAATTAAAGTATTGTTCTTAGTTGAATGCGATGATTGGGTTGTGTTAGACATAATTATTTATTTGTTTTTACGTTTTACTGTTTATATTAATTCTCTGAGTCTTCTTTAGTATTTAAAATACGTTCTTTTGATTGTTTTAAATAATTTCGGCCTATTGGAATTCGTCTGTTTACAATTTCAATCGTATTTCCTTCTAAAGCATTAATTTTATTAATAGAAATAGTGTAAGATCTATGAACTCTTAAAAAATTTGATTGTGGCAATTCTTCAGTAATAGCTGTAAGTGATTTATGCACAACATAGTCACCAACTTTAGTCACTACTTTTATATAATCTTTAAGACTTTCAATAAAAAGAATATCGTTAAGGTTTATTTTTAACAACTTCTTGTTAACCTTTAAAAAAATATGAGGTTCTTGTTGTAAACTTTTATCTCCAATTGATGAACCAATATATACCTGTTGATATACCTTATTAATTGTTTTTAGAAACCTATTAAACGGAATTGGTTTAACTAGATAATCTAATACATTTAACTCAAAGCTTTTAACAGCATACTCTCTATATGCAGTTGTAATTACTATTAAAGGCTTATGATTTAAATTTTCAATAAATGAGAAACCTGTCATTTGTGGCATATTAATATCAAGAAAAATAACATCCACTTTTTCTTGCTCTAAAACATTATAACATTTTAGAGGGTTAATAAAGGTTCCTATCACTTCAATGTGATCAAAATTCTTTAAATGATTTTCAATTACACTAATTGCCAATGGCTCGTCATCAATTATAATACACTTAATTTTCATTTATAGGCATCTTTAAAAATAAGTTATATGTACTTTCCTGCACTTTAGTTTCTAAAATAAAATCGTTAGCAAATAATATTTTCAATCTCCTTTTAGCATTTACGATGCCAATACCAGAAGCACTTTCATGATTTGCATTTGGGTTAAAATTATTCACCAATCTAAACTCTAAATATTTTTTTTTAACAACCTTAAAACTCATACTAATTTTTATTTTATCATTTTCCTTCAAGCCGTGTTTAAAGCAATTCTCTATAAACGATAAAAACAATAATGGAGGCACTTCAACATCTTCAATATCTCCTATAATATCCATTTCGGATTCAATCCGATCTTTAAATCTTAAATGTTCAATATCAATATAATTATTAATATGATTAATTTCTTGTAATAAATTTGTTCTAGAGCTATTAACTTCATACAAAACATATTGCATAATGTCAGATAACTTAATGATTAACTGTGGAGCATCATCCGATTTTTTTAAAGCTAATGCATATAAATTGTTTAAAGTGTTAAAAAAAAAATGTGGCTGAATTTGAGTACGTAAAAACTTCAATTCTGTACTTAATTGTAATTTTACCAAATCTTCATTTCGCTTTAATTCAATTGGCCAATCAATTAATAATTTTATCACAGTAACAAAGCATAAAACATAAAGTTCCCCTAATACCACTGCAATAATATGATTGAGTTCTAGAAATTTACCTACCTCTTCTGCTTCTGGCCATATTTCTTTAGTTACCAAAAGGTAATTTAATCCTGTACGTACTAAATATACTAAAATTAAAGCTAATACTATTGAACTTACATATGGTATATATTTTTTCTTTAATATAAATTTTGGTATTAAATAATATACATTAATGTAAAAAACTATGATATGAATTGGAAATTCAATCATATTAGACTTTAACGAATACCAATAATCATCAAAGTAGCTTCCCCATCTAATCACATTAAACGTAAAGTACATTATCCAAAATAAAATATGATACTTAAAAGGAATAGTATTTGAAGCTTTTTTGTTTATCATTTAAATAAGCTTTTTTTGTTTATCATTTAAATAAGCTATAAATTTGTAACAATTTTAATAATATAATAGCTAAATAACAATAAAATTAGTATTTGTTTATTTTAAAAAATCACTTATCGGCTCTTCGTTGTTGTCTATATGCAAAACAATGTTATTCATATATATTTTTTTATAACTTTTTTTCTAATCAATATATTTGAATAATTTGACTAAATGTATGGTATTACATATATTCAATTTATATAAATACTCTGAGAATTTTTTTCTTATTTATTCTAAATTTTAACTTTATAAAAAGATTATTTTACAATGATATTAAGTGTTAAAAATCATAAAAGCATTTCTTACAAAAAACCCGGAAAATTTGAAGAGTCACGATTTGAAAAAATACACAATGTTATTTTTGAGTCCTCGAATAAAGCATCAATAATTGTTGCTGAAGAAATAGCTAATTTAATTAAAAGTAAAGAGGCGCAAAATAAACCATGTGTTTTAGGGTTAGCAACCGGCTCTTCTCCTATAAAAGTTTATGAAGAACTTGTACGACTACATAAAGAAGAAGGTCTAAGCTTCGCCAATGTTGTAACCTTTAATCTAGATGAATATTATCCTATGGATAAAAGTAATATTCAAAGCTATTATTACTTTATGCACGAGCATCTATTTAATCATATTAATATACTACCAGAAAACATTAATATTCCTAACGGGAAAATAAGCACAGAAGATTTATATCAATATTGTATTGATTACGAAATAAAAATTAAAAACTTAGGCGGGCTAGATTTTCAACTTTTAGGTATTGGTAGAACAGGACATGTCGGCTTTAACGAACCAGGATCTCATTTTAATTCAGGCACAAGAAGTATAACACTCGATTACGTTACTAGAATAGATGCTGCACCTGCATTTTTAGGTATAGATAATGTTCCTAGAAAAGCAATAACTATGGGCATTGGCACTGTACTTAGCGCAAAAAGAATTGTATTACTTGCTTGGGGTATTAGCAAAGCAGGAATATTAAAAAAAACAATTGAAGGTGATATAACATCGCAAGTCCCAGCTACTTATTTACAAGAACATAATAATACAACCTTTATTTTAGATGAAGGCGCATCAGAAAAATTAACAAAGTTAAAAACACCATGGCTAGTAACATCTTGTGTATGGACTGAAGTGCTTAAACTAAAAGCTGTCGTTTGGCTAAGCGAATTAACTAGTAAACCAATTCTTAAATTAACTGACAAAGATTATAATGATAATGGAATGTCTGGTTTATTAACAGAAGAAGATACCGCATACAACTTAAACATAAAAATGTTTAATAAAATGCAACATACAATTACTGGTTGGCCAGGTGGAAAACCAAATGCTGATGACTCTAATCGTCCAGAACGTGCAACCCCAATACAAAAGCGTATTATAATTTTCAGTCCTCATCCAGATGATGATGTAATTTCTATGGGAGCTACTTTTGATCGTTTAGTAGAACAAGGACACGAAGTTCATGTTGCGTATCAAACTTCTGGAAATATTGCCGTATCTGATGAAGAAGCTTTAAAATATGCAGAAATTTCCAACGCAATAACTCCAAATTCTGAAAAAGCAAATAATATTATTGAATTTTTAAATAATAAAACAGATAACAATATTGACTCTAATGAAGTTAGAGAACTCAAAGGTCAAATAAGAAGAAGTGAATCTTTAGCAGCAACTAGATATTTAGGATTAAATAATACGAATGTTCATTTTTTAGATCTTCCTTTTTACGAAACAGGAACTATTAAAAAAAATAATCTCTCAGAAGAAGATTTAAATATCATGATTGACTTAATAAAGCGTATTAAACCACATCAAATTTATGCTGCCGCAGATTTAGCAGATCCACATGGCACTCATAAAACATGTTTAGATGTTTTATTTAAATCTTTAAAAACATTAAAGAATGAAAGCTTTATGGATAATTGTTGGGCATGGCTATATCGTGGTGCATGGCATGAATGGGAAATACATCAAATTGAGATGGCTGTACCTATGAGTCCAGACCAAGTACTTAAAAAAAGGCATGCTATATTTTATCATCAATCACAAAAAGATGGTGTCATGTTTCAAGGAGATGACAATAGAGAGTTTTGGATTAGAGTAGAAGACCGAAATAGATTAACTGCAAAAAAATATAATGATTTGGGTTTAGCTGATTATGCCGCCATAGAGGCCTTTAAACGATATCATTTTTAGATTTAAATATGAAAAAATATACCACATACATTCTTTTCCTAATCACTATAAATAGTTTTTCTCAAACCGAGCTAATGCATAAGTACGATTTAATGCCTTGGCCAAAAGAAATTACCGAGAATAACCAAAAATTTATTATTGATAGCACTTTTACAATAGCAGTTAACGACGTTAAAAATGTAAGGATATTTAACTCTACTACAAAATTTTTAAGGCGATTATCTGGAAGAACAGGAGTTTTTATTCAAGAAGGATTTGCAATGAATACTTCAGAAACAAAAAACCCTTCACTTTTAATAAACTTTAAAAGAACTGGAAAATTAGAAATTGATGAAAATGAATCTTATAAACTAAACATAACAGACAACCAAATCACCATAAATGCGATTACAGATATAGGTGTATTAAGAGCCTTAGAAACCCTATTACAGCTAAGTTCTAACACGGCGTTTGAATTCTTTTTTCATGGCGTAACCATAAACGATACGCCACGATTTCCATGGAGAGGCTTAATGATAGATGTTGCTAGACATTATGAACCTTTAAGTGTATTAAAAAGAAATTTAGATGCTATGTCATCTGTAAAACTAAATGTTTTTCACTGGCATTTAACAGATGACCAAGGGTTTAGAGCAGAAATAAAATCATGGCCAAAACTTCATGAATTGGGGTCTGACAACCAATACTATACGCATAATGAAATAAAAGAAGTTGTAGAATATGCGTCTAATTTGGGAATTCGAGTGGTTCCAGAGTTTGATATTCCAGGTCATGCAACATCATGGTTAGCGGCATATCCAGAAATTGCGAGCAAGGATACAATATATAATATTGAACGTTACTCAGGTATATTCGACCCTACTTTAGACCCTACAAATGAAAAAACTTATGAAATTTTAAATGGTGTACTTTCTGAAATGTCTCAACTTTTTCCAGATAAATATTTTCATATTGGAGGTGACGAAAACGAAGGAAAACACTGGGATGAGAATAAAAAAATACAAGATTTTAAAAAGATACACAAATTAAAAAATAACCACGAATTACAAAATTATTTTAATATAAAGGTTCAAGAAATCCTTAAAAAAAACAATAAAATAATGATGGGTTGGGACGAAATTTTTCAACCAGATTTACCTAAAGATATTGTTATACATTCATGGAGAGGAAAAGAAGCTATGATAGAAGCTGCAAAACAAGGGTATAAAACAATACTTTCTAAAGGGTATTATATAGATTTATTAAAAACTATAACACATCACTATAGTAATGAGCCGATTATAGACAATCATGGCTTAACAAATAATCAATTAAAAAACATCTTAGGAGGAGAAGCTACGATGTGGGGAGAATTAGTAACACCAGTAACAATAGATTCTAGAATTTGGCCTAGAACTGCCGCAATTGCAGAGCGTTTTTGGTCAGATAAAAGTGTTACAAATGTAGATAATATGTTCAAAAGATTACAAACCGTTAGCCATAGATTAGAAGAATTAGGTATTACCCATAAAAGGAATAGAGATGTAATTTTAAGAAACATAAGTAACAATCAAAACATAGAGTCATTAATAAATCTTACAGAAATTTGTGAGCCTTTAAAAGCTTATCAAAGAAATAAAGGAGGAGTTGAATACAAATCGTACTCTCCATTCACTCAATTTGTTGATGCCTGTGGCACCGATGCTTTTCATGCTATGCGCTTTAACAAAAACGTTGAATCATATTTAAAACATCCATCTGAAGAAACAAAAAATCAACTAATTAACTTGTTTAATAAATGGATCCAAAATAATATCGATTTTATAAAAATAAACAATAACCCTATGCTTAATGAGTTAGCTCCATTATCTCAAAATTTAGCTGATTTATCATTAATTTTAAAAGAACAATTAAAATCAAACAAACTTATTAAAACCAATAATATTAATATTCAAAAACTTATAAAAGCATTAAGTTCACCTATAGCAGATACAGAACTTGCTATAATACCTGGTTTAAAAAAATTAACCTCAATAAATGACTAAAACACACTACTTATTTTATTTAGTAGCTATATTTTAAATCTAAAAATATAAATAAAAGTGTTTCTTTTACAAAAGAACATCTTTTTACAGAAGCTATAAAAAACTTGATATTCATAATAAAAGTACTGTAGTTATTTACCTTCAAAAGAGAATTATCAGAAAAATTATTTTAAAGGCAAAAAAAAACCATCAATATTACTTTTGATGACGCAAACAGAAAGCAATATTTTACAACCATTTTTGACAGAGGTTGTTTTGAAACTTTTTTAGCTCAATATTCTAGAAGAAATTTGAGTATTTACTAAATGTTTAATGCAAAGAATGAAAGATTTCGAATCCCAGAGAAATATTATTTTGATTTCCGAATTATGCGCTTAGTTAAGCAGCTACGTTATAACTACAGCTTTGATGATGTAATGGCGCACAGAACAAACAAAAAGAAAAAAGGTTTTGAGTAACAAGAATACTGAATGTTGTTGAAGTTTTCATTTCTTTCATCTTTAGTTAAACATTTGTTTACAAACGAAAGTCAAATCCATAATTCGGTTACCTTTTTTATAAAATTAAAATGGTAGCTGAATAGATCATTTAATCAAAAAATATCAAATTTAATTATAGTCTAAAAACCATAAAACCTCGATAATCATACAATTACCAAGGTTTAGATATTAATTGATATAATTTGTCGGGGTAGCAGACTTAACCACCTTTTTGTATCGCACTATTATCAGTATTTCACTTCAATATTTTAAATTATACACACCTATCTGCACACTAAAACTATTAAAAGAACTTTGAAGATATAATTTGCTCTTCTTTACTACCATAAAGGTGCAATATTTATGAATAAGCCTACTAATTGATAATTTGGCTTGATAAAATGTTGGACAGATTTATAGAAAGTCTATATTGATTTATTTCTTCTTTTTGAGTTTTTTAGACGTATTATCTATCTGCTTAATAAAGTCTTTTTCTACGTTAGACAATTCGTTTTTAATTTGCTCATTATATTTCTCATATTCTGTATGGGCTTTATCCAATGCTTTTTGGTGGCTTACTTTACCTGCATTTTCTAAAATATTATTTCCTGTCATTGTTAAAAAATCATCTAAGCGTCCAGACCAATCATTCATATACATTGGCTTACGGTTTAGTGCTTGTAATTCGGCAACTTCTAAATATGTCGTAACCATTCTATTTAAAACATTTAACTCATCCTTTTTTAAGTAGTTTTTGGCTATTCCAGTTTCTTTTTTTGTCGGCTTATCTCCTTTAAAGTTCGTTAACCCTAAAAACGGTTGATTAGCATTTGCTCTTTGATAAACAATTTCTGCTGCGGTATTTCCGTGAGCTGCCCAGTGCATTTT
>CAZLXG010000007.1:0-35340 GCA_964563585.1 uncultured Flavobacteriaceae bacterium
GTAAAAGTATGACAAATATCATCTTAATTAAAATATCAAGATGCTAAATTTGTACCATCAGATTTTTGTGTCAATTAAAAATAAAATCATGAGTAATCTTATAAAAAACAGTTTAGAAAAAAGTATCTCGTATCAAGCATATAGAGATTTAGTAAAACAGTTGTCTGAGGAAAATTCTAACTCTGGTCCAGAAAAAACAAAAGCTTTAGCAGATTATACAAAGCTTAATGATAGACGTATGAAACGTTGGGATAAAACTATAAAAATTTCAGAAGAAGCACAACATAAAATCGGCAATTTTAAGGAATCTATAACTTGGTTATTAATAACTGAGAGTTGGTGTGGTGATGCAGCACATATTGTGCCTGTACTAAATAAGATAGCAGATTTAAATGATAAAATTGATTTAAAAGTTGTGTTTAGAGATGATAATCCTGAATTAATAGATGCGTATTTAACCAATGGAAATAGGGCCGTTCCAAAAGTAATTATGATTGATAATGAATCTGGAGATGTTATAGATACATATGGGCCTCGACCAAGGGTAGCTACCGAATTAGTAACCCGATACAAGGCTAAATTTGGTAAGCTAACACCAGAGTTTAAAGAAGATTTACAGCGTTGGTATAATAATGATAAAGGGCAAAATATTGTAAAAGATATTACAGAAATGCTTTGCGAACTTCAGCCTAGTGTTTGCCAATAAAGTAAAAAGTAATAGAGCCAATTTGCGTTGCTTTTGAAGTATCTACACTAAATTGTGAGTTTTTCGCATACTCTAAAGCATGGTCTGTAAGGCATTCATTTGATGAGGTAGAAGACGTATTTACATAAGCGTCAATTACACTTCCTTTAGCATTTACAGTAATATTTATCACAATTTTACCACCTGTTTCACATAAATAAATAGGTGTTGGTAAATATTGATGCGTTCTGTTTGTTAGCGAGTAACTCATGGTGCTTTTTGTGTTTGCACCTTTAGATTGTTGCTTTTTTAATAAATCGTTGACTTTACTAAACGATGATAATTCCTCATTGTTTAATTTAGAATTGTCATCATCTTTATAAGCTTTTTCGTACGGATTTTCAGTTTCTGAAGTACTGCTGCTTTTTGGAACATAATCTTCTGGCGGAGCAATAGGTTTATATGCCTCAGCAAAATGTTTGTTATTTTGAGTTTCGTTAAAAGCTTTATTAGTTTCAGCTTTACTTGCGCTTAACTGTTCTAAAATTTGTAATATTTTAATTTCTTCTTCGGTAAGTTCTTCCTCAGGTTCCATTTCATAATAACTTTCGGAAGCTAATTCGTTATGTTGTTTAAGACTTAAATTAAAAACAGACATAACCACAGTCCCAGAAATAAGGAAGGTTAATAATAGGGCTTTATGTTGATTTGTTAGGTTCAAATCGAAATTAATTCATGTAATTATTTACGAAATATACGTAAAATTAAGGAGTTTGGTTGTTTAGTCCGTTTATGAAGTATTCAACAGTAACCGCATTATTCACATTAAAATCACCAATTTTTGTTCTGCGAAGTTCTGATAAATGTCCTCCAGATTGAAGTGCTTTTCCAAAATCGTTTGCTAACGAGCGTATATAAGTGCCTTTACTACAAACTACTCTAAAATCAATATGTAAACCATCAATTTTCGTGATTTCAAATTCTTGAATGTATATAGTTCTAGGTTTAATTTCTACTTTTTCGCCAGCTCTAGCATATTCATACAAACGTTTTCCGTCTTTTTTTAATGCTGAAAATATGGGCGGATATTGTTGAATATCACCTATAAATTGTTTGGTAGTTTCGTGTATTAAATTTTCTGTAATATGGTCTGAGGGGAATGTATTATCAATCTCGGTTTCTAAATCGAAAGAAGGCGTCGTGCTACCCAAAACAAGTGTTCCTGTGTATTCTTTTATTTGACCTTGAAACGTATCAATTTGCTTGGTCATTTTTCCAGTGCAAATCACCAACAATCCAGTAGCTAAAGGGTCTAAAGTTCCGGCGTGACCAACTTTTATTTTTTTAATATTGAAAGTCTGACGTATTTCCCAACGCAGTTTGTTTACTACTTGAAACGATGTCCAATTAAGAGGTTTATCAATAAATAAAACCTGTCCAGAAAGGTAGTCTTCTTTCGAAATCATATTATGAATTTAATAAAGAAAATATAATAGCAATAACTCCAATAATAACACAATAGATAGCGAAATATGAGAGTTTACTCTTTTTTACCAAAGCAATCATCCAAGTGCAAGCAAATAATCCCGCAATAAAAGCAGCAATAAAACCAACGGAAAGCGAAGTAAAGTTTCCGCTATCGTAAGTTAGGTCACCACTTAAAATATCTTTAGCAATTTTCCCAAAAATTAATGGAACAACCATTAAAAAAGAAAATCGAGCCGCTTTAGTTTTATCGTTTCCTAATAATACTGATGTTGAAATAGTTGCGCCAGAACGTGATATTCCTGGAAGCATAGCAATGGCTTGCGAAATACCAATGATGAATGCGTTTTTAAAAGATACTTTTTTATTGGTGTTTTTCGCCTTATCAGCAAGAAATAATAAAATGGCTGTTACGATTAACATGCAACCAACAAGTAAAATATTGCCACCAAAAAGAGCTTCTAATTGTTCTTCAAAAAATAATCCAACAATAACAGCAGGAATCATAGAAACAGCAATTTTTAAAATAAACTGTAAATCGTCATTCCATTCAAATTTTAAAACACTTTTTATAATGTCTAAAATATCTTGTCTAAAAACTACAATAGTACTTAAAGCAGTAGCAAAATGTAATATTACGGTAAATAATAAGCTTTCTTCTGGTACAGAATTATCACCAAGAATGGCTTTTCCTAATTCTAAATGACCACTAGATGAAACAGGTAAAAATTCGGTAAGACCTTGAATAATTCCAAGAATAATAGAATCAATTACATCCATTATTTTTTATCAGGATTTAATAAAATAGCATAAACTTGAATGCCGAACCCAATAAGAATTAACATTGGCGCTAAACGAATACGGCGGAAATTAAAAATTTCAGGATTAAAAACATTGGGGTCGTCGCTTCCACCACCAGACATTAATATAAAACCTATGGCAATACACGCTAAACCAATAAACATAAATTTGTAGTTTTTTTTACCAAACACAAATACACTTTTAGATTCTGTTTTTCGCTTTTGTTCTCCCATAATTTCTATAAAATTGTCATGCAAATTAACGTATTTTATTAAAAATAGAACGTTAATACTGTTATAAAAAACCTAATAATATAAATCGTCAGTCTTTAAATTTAAAAAACGCTGTGTTGCAAAATGTGTGCTTATCCATGTAATAATAATGCCTAGAGCAAATATAAATACAAATAGAATTCCAACTAAAACAGGGTTAGCTAATAACTCGAGTTCGGTAAACGTTTTGTTTAAATAATACAGTACAATTGCCATTCCTATTAACGCTAAAACGCCACCAATAACACCTAATTTCACGCTTTTTAAAACAAACGGGCGACGAATAAACTGTTTGGTTGCACCAACCATTTGCATGGTTTTAATAGTAAAACGTTTAGAATATACAGCAAGCCGAATAGAACTATTAATTAGTAATACAGCAATTAAAGTAAAAATACCACTGATTGCCAACACCCAAAAACTTATTTTTTTAACGTTGTCGTTCATCAATTTTACCAAGTCATTATCGTAAGTGACTTCATCAACAAATTTTTTGTTTAACGCTTCCGTAGAAATTTTATCAAGATGTTCTGAGGTTACAAAATCTGCTTTTAAATGAATATCCATAGAATTTTGTAGCGGATTATAACCCACAAAATCCATAAAGTCTTCGCCATTATCGGCTTTCATAAATTCGGCAGCCTGCTCTTTTGAAACATATTCGGTAGATTTTACATAATCTGCCATAGCTAAACTTTTTTCAAGTTGTTTAACTTCTATGTCTTTTGCTGAATCTTTTAAATAAATGGTAACGACCACTTGTTCTTTAAAATGGTCTGATACTTTTTTGGCATTAAGAATAAGCATGCCTAATAAACCCAATAAAAACAAAACTAACGCAATACTTAATATTACTGAAAAGTAAGAAGAAACAAGTCTGCGTTTTTGATGTTTTTCAAATGATGAACTCATAAAAAATATTGGATTATGACGTAAAAATAATAAAGTATCTGTAATTTTTATTTATATAAACTAAAACATATTAACATTGTTGTTCGGTGTATTAATTTAGTGAACTTTTTTAGGTGTTTTGCTTAACAAGTAAATACCAATTATAACCAATAAACAGCATAATATTTTTAGAAGACTAATGTCTTGTGCATAATCATCACGTAATAAAACATAAGAATAAATGCTTACCATAATAAAGTTTATGGCTGGTTGCAAATAAATATAACTACTATTAGTAGAAGGTAAAACAAAATTAAGGGCATAAATATTAAAAAGATAAGCAAAAAAGGTAGTAAATAAAACTACGAATCCAATTACTAAATAGGTGTTGGTGTCGAATGCAGCAAAATCTGTTGAAATAAAGTCGTTAAATCCAAATGGAAGTATAAAAATAAACCCAAATAAAAACACCCAACTTATTACTGTAATTGCTTTGTATTTCCTCATCAATGGTTTTACTACAACTAAATATAAGCCATAACAACTAGCATTTAAAATAACGAGTAAATTCCCTAAAACAGAACTAGTACCACCAGAATTGTTACCATACAAAATTAATGTAATAGCGCCAATACTCCCAATACTAATACCTAAAAGTTTTCTAGGAGTAATGCTTTCTTTAAGAATGAAAAAGCTAAAAACTAGAACAATAGCAGGCGTAATGGTCATAATTATAGAAGCATCAATAGGCGATGTAAGATTGATGCCATGAAAGAATAATAACTGATTAGCGGCAGCACCAAGAAAACCACAAAGTATTAGTTGAGGCAAATCTTTACGATTAATTTTTTCTTTTATAAAAGATTTCACTAACCAAAATAAAATAGTGCCACAAATAAGTCTTATAAAAACAAAAGCCGAAGGGCCAATTTTATCAGGCATAATACCTTTAGCAATAATGTAATTAGCACCATAAATTATGTTAGCTAGAAGAAGTGCGAAATGTGCTTTATAGATGTTTTTTGTTAGCAATGATTTTTCAAATTTTCTCAAAAATAAACCTATTATATTACAAACTTATTTTTTATGAATAAAATGCGAATATTTATTGAATACAAAGGTTTTACAGTTAGTATTTAAAGCGTAAATTTGCAACTTCTTAAAAAGACGGTAATGATATACAATTTCAACGAAATTGAAGCTAAATGGCAAAAATATTGGGCAGAGAACAAAACATTCAAAGCCGTAAACAATAGCGATAAACCAAAGTATTACGTATTGGATATGTTCCCTTACCCAAGTGGAGCAGGGCTGCATGTTGGTCATCCATTAGGTTATATAGCTAGTGATATTTATGCACGTTACAAGCGTCATAAAGGTTTTAATGTATTGCATCCACAAGGTTATGATAGTTTTGGTTTACCTGCCGAACAATATGCTATTCAAACTGGTCAACATCCAGCAGTAACAACTGCCAAAAACATAAAAACCTATCGTCGTCAATTAGACCAAATAGGCTTTTCATTCGATTGGAGTAGAGAAGTAAGAACGAGCGACCCAAGTTATTACAAATGGACGCAGTGGATTTTTATTCAATTGTTCAATTCTTGGTATAATAGTGATGCTGATAAAGCTCAAGATATTTCAGAATTAATAACGCTTTTTGAATCTGAAGGCAATGCAAAAGTAAATGCCGTTTGTGATGATGCTATTGAGCCTTTTACTGCTGAAGATTGGAATGTATTTTCATCAGAACAACAACAACAAATATTATTACAATATAGACTAACCTATTTAGCTGAAACCGAAGTGAACTGGTGTCCAGCTTTAGGAACAGTTTTGGCAAACGACGAAATTGTAAACGGTGTTTCAGAACGTGGCGGACATCCTGTTATTCGTAAAAAAATGACACAATGGAGCATGCGAATTTCTGCCTATGCAGAACGTTTACTTCAAGGATTAAATACAATTGATTGGACAGACTCACTTAAAGAAAGCCAACGTAACTGGATTGGTAAATCGGTTGGAGCATCTGTGTCTTTTAACGTCATTGCTAGTGAAACGAAGCAATCTGTTCATAAAATAGACGTTTTCACAACACGCCCTGATACCATTTTTGGAGTAAGTTTTATGACACTAGCTCCAGAGCACGAACTTGTATCACAAATTACAACATCAGAACAAAAAGTAGAAGTTGAAGCCTATATTTTAACAACAGCAAAACGTAGCGAACGCGATAGAATGGCAGATGTAAAAACCATTTCGGGAGTATTTACAGGTGCGTATGCAGAACATCCATTTACTAAAAAACCAATACCTGTTTGGATTGGTGATTATGTGTTAGCAGGCTACGGAACAGGTGCAGTAATGTCTGTGCCATGTGGCGACCAGCGTGATTACGATTTCGCAAATCATTTTAATATAGAAATCCCTAATATTTTTGAAGGCGTAGATATTTCAAAAGAAGCCTTTGGTTCTAAAGATAATGTCGTGATTGCAAATAGTGATTTCCTAAACGGGATGAACTACAAAAAAGCAACCAAACGCGCTATTTACGAGTTGGAGCAATTAGGTCAAGGCGAAGGAAAAACCAATTACCGTTTGCGTGATGCTGTATTTAGTCGTCAACGTTATTGGGGCGAACCATTTCCGGTGTATTACAAAAAGGGTATGCCACAAATGATTGATGCACAACATTTACCAGTTAAATTACCAGAAGTAGAAAAATATTTACCAACCGAAACTGGCGAGCCGCCATTAGGAAATGCCACAGTTTGGGCTTGGTGTACAGAAACCAATTCGGTAGTAGAGAATGAAAAAATAAATCACACTAGTGTGTTTCCACTAGAGCTTAATACCATGCCAGGTTGGGCAGGAAGTTCGTGGTACTTTAACCGTTATATGGATGCCAATAATACCGAAGAATTTGCCAGTAAAGAAGCGCTAAACTATTGGAAAGACGTTGACTTATACATTGGCGGAAGCGAGCATGCTACAGGGCATTTATTATACTCTCGTTTTTGGCAAAAATTCTTGTTTGATAAAGGTGTTGTGTCTGTTGATGAGTTTGCAAAAAAACTGATTAACCAAGGTATGATTTTAGGTACAAGTGCTTTTGTTTATAGGTTGAAATTAGAATTTTTTAATACGCCTTCAACTAGTAAAATGGCAAGTTATAACTATTTTTGTTCTAAATCTGTTGCAGATAAAGTTTCGAATGGAGAAAGTATTATCGAGATATCTAAACAACTAAAAGATTTTATTGATAAAGAAGAGAAATATGAATTAGAAAATGGTTTATTTTTCACTCCTAGTGAAAATGGTGCTAAGTTAGGAAGTTCGCCATCTATTAGGACTAAGGTGTCATTTGATAGAATTCATTCAGATGTGTCTTTTGTAAATGCTTCAGATGAATTAGATATTGAAGCCTTTAAAAATTGGAGAAAGGAATATAAAAATAGTATTTTTATTGGTGAAAAGGGAGAAATAATCGCAGGAAATAATGACGTTTACAAAATTGGACGCGAAGTCGAAAAAATGTCCAAATCAAAATATAATGTTGTAAGTCCAGATGATATTGTTTTAGATTATGGTGCAGATTCATTGCGTTTATACGAAATGTTTTTAGGTCCTTTAGAACAATACAAGCCTTGGAATACTGCTGGTATTACAGGTGTGCATTCATTCTTAAAAAAACTATGGAAATTGTATGTTGGTGAAAATGGATTGAACAACACCGACACAACACCGACAAAAGACAATTTAAAAACACTACATAAAACCATTAAAAAGGTAGAAGAAGATATTGAGAACTTCTCGTTTAATACATCGGTTTCAACCTTTATGATTGCGATAAATGAGTTAACAGCTCAAAAATGTACAAGTAAACAAATTTTAGAACCTTTATTGGTTGTAATTTCTCCTTACGCGCCACATATTGCAGAAGAATTATGGAATCAGTTTGGGAATACAGAATCTATTTCAACTGCAGAATTTCCAATATTTGATGCAAGTCATTTAGTAGAAAGCAGTAAAGTATATCCAATTTCATTTAACGGAAAAATGCGTTTCACTATGGAATTACCTTTAGATATGAGTAAAGATGATATTGAAGCAGCAGTTTTGGCACACGAAAAAACTAAAGAGCAATTACAAGGCAGAGAACCTAAAAAGGTAATTGTGGTTCCTGGTAAAATTGTAAATATTGTAGGATAACTAAAATTATAGAATTAATGAAAAACATACTTCTTGTTTGTGTCTTGTCTTTATGTGTTGCATGCGCAAAATCTAAAACAGAAAAACAAATAGTTGAATTATCTTGTGGGCAATGTCAATTCCATTTGACTTCGCAAGAGGGTTGTGATTTAGCAGTTCGTATAAATGATGAATCTTATTTTGTTGATGGCGCAGATATAGATGATTTTGGTGATGCTCACGATAAAGACACAGGATTTTGTGAAGCTATTAGAAAAGCTGAAGTAACTGGCGAAATAATAGATAACCGATTTAAAGTAAGCTCTGTAAAATTGTTGAATTAATAATGTTAGATAATCATATAGAAACCATAGGTTTTATCGCAGCATTTTTAACAACAGCTGCTTTTTTGCCACAAGTGTATCAAACTTGGAAAACCAAAGATGTGTCTTCACTATCATTATCAATGCTTATTATGTTTTTTATTGGCATCATTTTGTGGTTTATTTATGGGTTTTTAATGAAAAGTCCGTCCATGATTTTTGCCAACGGCGTTACTATAGTTTCTGCATTTTTGTTAATCTTTTTCAAGATTAAGTATACCAAAAAGTAATAAAGTCTTCATCTTATTAAAGAGAATGTAAAATCTTGTTTAATCTATTGTTAAATTATAAGATTCGATTCTCGAAAAACTAACTTTATAAAGTAGTTTGTTTACATAAGTCAATATGTTTTTATGACAAAACTTCATGAAAATATATTGGCTTTATTTTTGTTATATTTATATAAATTATTAAAACTATTTTATGGAAAACATAGAACAAAATTTTGAACAACAACGCGTACTTGTAGCTCATACTTCAGATGAAGAACGAGTTGCCTTTTATAAAAAAACATATTCTCATGTTGCAGCTGGTGTATTGGTTTTTATTCTTTTCGAATATTTACTATTACAAAGTGAAACTATAGTCGATTTCATGTTATCAATGACCCAAGGTTGGCGTTGGTTAATTATGTTAGGAGGCTTTATGTTTATTACTAATTACGCCGAAAAAATGACTTTAAAAACACCAGATAAAAACACCCAATATTTGGCTTTTGGTTTATACATTCTTGCAGAAGCGTTTATTTTTGTGCCTTTAATTCATATTGCCGCTTATTATATGGATTCTGGTCCAGAGATTTTAAATCAAGCTGCTATAACAACATTAGCTTTGTTTACAGGTTTATCGTCTATTGTATTTGTTACAAAAAAAGATTTTTCGTTTTTAAAAGCAAGTTTAACAGTTGGCTTTTTTATAGCCATGGGTCTTATTGTAGCTGGTTCACTTTTTGGATTTAACATGGGACTTTGGTTTTCAGTTGGAATGTGTGTTTTAGCAGCAGGAGCTATTTTATATCAAACATCTAACCTAGTTAATAAATACTCTAGCGACGAATATATACCAGCAGCATTAGGTTTATTTGCCTCATTAATGTTATTGTTTTGGTATGTACTTAGCATTTTTATGTCGAGAGATTAAAATATAAATTTAAAGCCCTGAATTATTTTGGGGCTTTTTGTTTCTTTATAGCACTCAAAATTTAAAATGAACAATCCTTTAACATACTACAATCAACATTTAGAGATTTATAAAACCAAAGCTGAAAAACTTTATAAGAGAATGACAGCTTTAAGTATGTTTCGCTTACTGGTGTTTTTGGTTATATGTTTTGGAATATATTTTATGTTTCAGCAGTGGCAAATAGTGGTTGCAATAGGTGTTATTGGTATTGCAATATTTTTGCTTTTATTGTCTAAATATACCGATGTAAAAGCGCAAAGAAACTTTAATAAAGCACTTGTAAAAATTAATGAAGATGAAATTAAAATAGCTTCAAATGATTTTTATGATAGAAATGAGGGCTTGCAATTTCAAGATGCAAATCATTATTATAGTTTAGATATTGATTTATTTGGACGCGGTTCATTTTTTCAGTTTATTAACAGAACAACTATAAACGAAGGTGCTTATAATTTAGCCGAAGCTTTAAAAGCAAATGACATTAAAGATATTGAATTACGCCAAAACGCCATAAAAGAATTAAGCTCAAAACCTGAATGGCGACAATTTTATTCGGCTACATCCAGTTTAGTTTCAGTTGAAACACCAGCAAAACAAATTATAAATTGGTTGCAAAACTATCAATCTTTTTTGCCTAAAATCATAAAATGGTTGCCGTTAGTAATTACGGCGCTTACAATCGGTTTATTTGTATTAACTTTTTTTAAGTTGATTGATATGTCTTTTATCGGTTACTGGCTATTAGTAGGATTGGGTATTACAGGGATTTATGTAAAGAAGGTAAACGCATTATCATCAAATACAGATAAGGTAAAAGATACATTTCGTCAATATGCGTCACTTTTAGATTTGATAGAAAACGAACAATTTACATCAGAATTATTACAACAAAAGCAGAAGCAAATTCAGTCTGATAATAAAAAGGCATCCACTATTTTTCAAGAATTTTCAAAAGCATTAGATGCTTTAGATAATAGGAATAATATTATTGGAGCTCTTTTTGGGAACGGTTACTTTCTAACAGATATTAAAAGTACATTTCGCATTGAGCAATGGATTGGTCAGCATGCAAATAAAGTTGCCGATTGGTTTGAAGTTGTATCCTTTTTTGATGCTTTTAACTCGTTAGGGAACTACGCGTTTAATCATCCAGAATTTGTTTTTCCAGAAATTGATAATAATAATTCAGTAATAAATGCAGATGGTTTAGGGCATCCGTTACTAAATAAAACTAAACGTGTTGATAGTGATTTATCTATTGAAAAAGAACAGTTTTTTATAGTTACAGGAGCTAATATGGCAGGGAAAAGTACTTTTTTACGTACGGTTTCTTTACATATTGTTATGGCAAATGTTGGTTTGCCAATTTGTGCAAAGTTTAGTAAATATTCACCTGTAAAATTAATTACTAGTATGCGAACATCTGATTCGTTAACAGATGATAGTTCGTATTTCTTTTCTGAATTAACACGACTAAAATATATTGTAGATGCCATTGAAAAAGAACCTTATTTTATTATTCTTGATGAAATTTTAAAAGGCACAAATAGCACAGATAAAGCTATTGGTTCACGTAAGTTTGTTGAAAAATTAGTAGCATCAAATGCTACAGGAATTATTGCAACACACGATTTAAGTTTATGTGAAATTGAAAAGGAATTAGATGAAGTGAAAAACTATTATTTTGATGCCGAAATAATTAATGATGAACTTCATTTTGATTACACTTTAAAACAAGGTGTTTGCCAGAATATGAATGCATCTTTCTTATTAAAGAAAATGAATATTGTTTAGTGTTTTGTCATTCCGCGTAGGCAGTAATCCATTTTGTCACTTCGAGTGAATTTGTGTAACAAATTTGTATCGAAAAGTTAACCTTCTGTTTTCTCACTTCCAGCTTCTAATTTAATTTTCTCAATCATTTTTATAGCATTTTTATTGTCAGGTTTCAAACTTAATACTTTATAGTAACTTTTTAAAGCTTCGGTGTAATTCTTAGTTACAAAATAAGCTTCGCCCAAACTATCATAAACATTATATTTATAAGGAAATATCTTGGTGTTTAAATCAAAAATGTAAAGTGCTTTTTCAATTTGATTTGAACGTAATAACATATAACCAAACGTATTTAATTCTCTACTTCCTTTTACATATTCTGCTAGTCTTGAAGTCAAAACAGTTTCATCTAATTTTAAACTATCAAGAGGTTTTTTAGTAAGTAAACGACTCATATAATTTATAACAGAATAGTTCGATGTGTATTTATTATCTGTAATAATTTTAAGAATATCGCGCTCTAAAGTTTCTTTTGGATGTTCAACAATTCGATTTACTTCTTTTCCGTTTTTATAAAAAATAAAAGTAGGAACACGATGAATATTCAATCCTTTTTCTTCGTGATTTGGACTTTGTTTATAAGCTTCTTCGGTTCTATTAACAGCGATTACTTGTAATTGATTTTCAGGAAATTTTGTTTTGTCTAATATTTTGTAAAGGCGAGGAATTTCTTTTTTACTATCGCCACACCAAGTGCCTAAAAATGCTTTAATTTCATATTGATTTATAGAATCTTTAAGTTGTTTTACAATTTTAGTATTAACTAAATAATCGTCGTAATTTTTAGAAAACCAGGTGTTGAATGAGTTTGAAGTTAGTCCTTTTTTATTGATTTCTCCAAGTAGAACTTCCTTCCCTTTAGCATCTAAACTAAGGCTGTTTAAGGTTTGAGAAAAACTAAAATTAAGACTGATTAAAAGGACAAAAAAAGTAACTGTTCGTTTCATAATTGAGTTGATTTAATCACAAATTTATGTCTCAAAATTGAGCAAAACTAAAAACATGTATAGATTACAGTATTAACATTACTAACGTAATTAGTTGGTTTACAAACGGTATTTTTTAACGTTGGTAAGCATAAAATCGATTTTTGTACATATTTTTTGATAATTCTAGCTTTTCTAATTACTTTTCAAAATATAATGACACTAATTAATAAACATATTTCACAAGTTCTGGTGCACATCCTTTTTTGGATGTTGTTCATATTTGTATCACTATTTATTTTTCCGGAATACTATTGGCGCGAAAATCCTTTTTTGCAATACGTTTCTATTTTGGTAGTCATTGTGTATGTTAATAATTGGATACTACTACCATTTTTCATTAAAAAAAAGCTTTACATTTTATACGTATTTGTGTTTGCAACCATTTCTTTTTTCGCAACCCAATTGTATTGTAATGTGTTTGCGCAATGTGGATGTTCTATAATGAAATGCCTTAGTGATTACTTGTGGCAAACCTTGGTGCCACTAATTTTTTTCTCTTTTATTTGGGTGTTATATCGTTTTATTGATAAGCAAGATGAGATTGAAATAATTAAAAAGGAACACACCGAAATGGAACTTAAGTTCTTGAAATCACAAATAAACCCGCATGTGTTATTCAATAATTTGAATACTATTTATTCGTATGCTCTGGAGAAGCCTAATGAAGTTCCAGAAATGATTTTAATGCTTTCGGATAATTTGAAGCATGTGTTATACGAGAGTAATGCAAAGACTATTTCGTTAGAAAAAGAAATTAAGTTTATCGATAATTATATAAAATTTCAAAAAATAAGAACAGAAGGTGTTAAACATATTCATTATAAAAAAGAGATTGATTCAGAAAATCATCAAATTGCACCATTGCTTTTAATCACCATAATTGAAAATGCTTTTAAACACAGTACATTAAATAGTGATATTTCTATTTTTATTAAAATGAAGAAGAATGTTTTAGAATGTATTTGTGAAAATGATTTTGATAAAGAAAAAGTGACTACAACCGATTTTAGAATAGGTTTACAAAATTTAGAAAAGCGATTAGAACTTATTTATAAAGATAATTTTGAATTTAGTATTGATAAAAATGAAATGTTTAAAGTGGTTTTAAAACTGAATTTATAATGAACTGTGTAATAATTGAAGATGAAATACCAGCTCAAAGAATACTAAAGGGTTTCATAAATAAAATTCCAAACGTACATTTAGTTGATACTTTTAAAGCAGCTATTGAGGCTAATACATTTTTAAACAATAATACAGTTGATGTTGTTTTTCTCGACATTAATTTACCCGACATTTCTGGGTTAGATTTTATAAAAACTATTAAAAATCCACCTGCAATTATTATGACGACAGCGTATCCAGATTATGCTGTTAGCAGCTTTGAGCTGGATACTATTGTTGATTATTTGGTGAAACCTTTTTCGTTTGATAGGTTTTTAAAAGCTATTAATAAAGCTAAAGATAGAATTGAAGTGTCGAAAAACCCATTAGAAGAAAATTCTAGAGAAACCATTTTTTTGAATGTAGATAAAACACTTCATAAAATTATTTTAAATGATATTTTATTTATAGAATCAGATAGAAATTATATAACAGTTGTTACCGAAACCCAAAAGCTATCATATATAGATTCTTTGAAAAATTGGATTGTAAAACTACCCAAAAATCAGTTCATTCAAGTTCATAAATCCTTCATTATAAATAGTAAATTTGTCGATAAAATTTCTGGAAACACACTTTTTGTTAAGTCAAATAAAATTCCAATCGGTAGAACATATAAACAAGAATTGCTAAAGCAATTAAAGATAGTTTAAAAACCGTATCAATTGACAAGTAACTTATTTACTAACTACTTTTTAGGGTGTACTAAAGTCATTTCATCAATTAAGCGAGTTGCTCCAGCATATTTATCTATTATAAAAAGTACATAACGCAAATCGACCATAATATTTCTACAAATTTCAGGATCATAATTCATATCACTCATAGTGCCTTCCCAAACACGGTCAAAATTTAAACCTACTAAATTTCCATGAGCATCAATTGCAGGGCTTCCAGAGTTCCCCCCTGTTGTGTGATTCGTTCCTAAAAAGCAAACAGGAACTTTCCCGTTGCTGTCAGCATATTGTCCATAATCTTTAGTCTTATGTAATTCACGTAATTTTTCTGGGACATCAAACTCATAATCTCCAGGTACATATTTTTCAATCACACCATCTAAATAACTCACAGGATTATAATACACAGCATCTCTTGGAGAATAACCACGAACTTGTCCGTAAGTTACACGAAGTGTACTGTTTGCATCTGGAAAATATCGAGCTTCTGGTAAGGCTTCCATAAGTGCTGTCATATATTTTGTTTGCAATGCAGTGATAGGTTCGTTTCTTTCTTGATATTCAGCATTTATAGTATTGTAAAACGCTTCAATCATTGGTTTTGCATATATGTAAGCTGCATCTTTATTTAGTTTTTTTATGATAGCATCAGCAGAGCCTTTAAATAATTTTAATGCACTTTCTAAATTGGTAAAAGCAGTATTGTCATAAATTGAAGCATCAACATTATCATTGTAAAAAGGCATCACATTTTTAAATACACCTTTATCTACACTAACATCATAATTTTTATGAATCTTTTTTAAAAAATTTGTTATATAAGTTCTGTTTTTTTCTATGGACTCAGGTTTGTTTTTTAAAGATTGCTCTACTTGATAAGTTCTAAATGTCATAGTCATTAACTCATTGGTAACTAAAAAGACTTCAATAAAATTACGTCTCTTAATATTTATTGAGGCGAAATCTTTGTATAAATTATCGAACTCAGTAAGAATATTTCCATATTTATCTTCAAGACCTTTTTCTTTTAGAGCTTTAGTGAATGTAGCTTCAAAAGCATGACGTTTTTCAACGGCATTACTTTTATCGATGCCTAAATTTTCGCCAATCCATTTTTTCCAAGCGTTAGCAATTCGTGCTTGTTTTGATGCATATTTAATACGAATAGCATCACTTGTTTTCATTTTAGTATCAATCACTTTTAGGGCAGCTTCACGAATCTTAATATTTGTAGGATTGTAATCTTTAGTAATATGCTCTATTGCAACTGCTGGTAAATATTCGTTTGTACGCCCTGGAAACCCGAAAACGAGTGTGAAATCACCTTCAGCAACACCATCTAATGAAATTGGTAAAAAATGTTTTGGTTTGTATGGCTTGTTATCTTTACTATATTTTGCTGGACGATTATTTGCATTAGCATAAATTCTAAACATCGAAAAATCTCCTGTATGTCTTGGAAACACCCAATTATCTGTGTCGCTTCCAAATTTCCCGATACTTGTAGGTGGGGCACCAACTAAACGAATATCTTCAAAACGTTCTGTAACAAATAAGAAGTATTGATTGCCTTTATAAAACGATTTCACTTTCACATTTTGCCAAGCTTCTTTTGTCCAGTTTTTCATGACGCCATTACTGTTTTTATCAATAGCAGATTGTTTTTCTTTTTCAGTCATATCATTATTAATAACTGATAAAACTTCGGTAGTAATATCATGAATACTCACAATAAATTCTACAAACAAACCTTCATTAGGTAGTTCTTCTTCTAAATTCATAGCCCAAAAGCCATCTTTCAAATAATCATTTTCTAAAGAAGAATGTGATTGAATTTGACTAAAACCACAATGATGATTTGTAAGAATTAGACCTTGAGGAGAGATAACTTCGGTAGTACAACCACCATTAAAATGACCAATCGCATCTTTTAAGCTAGAATTGTTTACATCGTAAATATCTTTAGCTGTAAGTTTACTGCCAAGTGATATCATTTCGTCTTCGTTCATGCCTTCTAAAAGTGAAGGAATCCACATGCCGCCTTGTTGTGCAGAAATATTAATGGTAATTAAAAGTAAAAGAAACTTTAAGAATTTCATCGTTTTTGTTTTTGAATACTTGTAAAGATAAAAAACCATCATTTAAATAGTAACTTTTTTGTTACTTTATAGCACATTAAAATTGAAGTATAGTTCAAAACTTCTTAATGTAGGCACGACCATTTTTACAATAATGAGTGCTTTGGAAAAAACAAACGATACTTTAAAACAAACTGCCGATATTTTAAACAAAATTTAATTATGCAAGACCAACTTAAAATAGTAATAATACAAACAGATTTAGTTTGGGAAAACCCAGAACAAAACCGAAACAATATTTCTAAAAAAATTGAATCTATTGTAGAACAAGTTGATGTTATTATTCTCCCAGAAATGTTTACAACTGGTTTTACCATGAATGCAGAATCTGTTGCCGAAACTATGCATGGAGAAACAGTTAAATGGATGAAAGATTTAGTATTAAAAACTAATGCAGCTATTGTTGGTAGCATTATTATTTTAGAAGAAAACAACTATTATAATCGCTTGCTTTTTGTAGAACCTTCAGGTGCAATAACGACTTATAATAAACGACACACATTCACACTAGTTGGGGAAGAAAAAATTTATAAATCTGGTGACGAAAAGGTAATTATAAACTATAAAGGTTGGAGTATTTGTTCGCTTATATGTTACGATTTGCGTTTTCCAGTTTGGGCAAGAAATACCGAAGATTATGATGTTTTAATTTATGTTGCCAATTGGTCAAAACCAAGAATTTCTGCTTGGGATGCATTATTAAAAGCCCGAGCTATCGAAAACATGAGTTATTGCATTGGTGTTAATCGTGTTGGAATTGATGGTGTAAGTAGTGAATATTCAGGGCATTCGGCAGTTTATGATGTTTTAGGAAACGAAATTTCATCTATTGAACCTAATATAGAACAAGTTGAAATAGTAACTTTAGAAAAACGACATATTACAGCTTATAGAAACAAGTTTAAATTTTTAAACGATAGAGATTCTTTTACTGTTGAATAAAATTTAAGGTTTGTATTAATCCCCAATCGGCTCTTATTTCGTCATCCATTTCAAAATAACTCACATGTTCAGGCTGTATTTTTTTTAAGTAATTCCCTGTATCATATTTTTTATTACCATTGGTGTCATGAATAACACGAATAAAATAATTTCCTGGTGTTATATTTAAAAAATCTAATGCTTCTGGTTTTGTTGCGTATTGCTCATATTTCACATCGCCTTGTTTGTTTGTTAATTGCACAATAACGGGATAGCTAACATTATTTAGATTGAAACGAATATAACCGAAATCAGAAGTTTTTTTAGTTCTTAGAATATAACTTAAAGTATCGTTTTTAGTATCAAAAAAACCAGTAAAGGCTTCGGGCAATACTTGTATTTTATAGGTATTTTCGTTAGTTTTTTCAAAATTGAAATTATATGTATTTGTTATGGAATCAAAAGCTGTTGTAAATTCTACATTAACAGAATCTTTATCCATAATATTTATTTTAGAAACATCAAGTTTTGAAAAAGGTGTGCTTCCAAAAATCTTAAAAGGCTCGTCATTTCTAATAGTTCCAGATGGAGATGCCGATAAAACAAGCGAATCTCTTGGTTGCTCACTAATACGAACCGTGAAATCTTTTTCTAACAAAGGATGTGTTACTTTAAAAAGTAAAGAATCTACTTTTAACCTTGGCTTATACCAATAATTAAGCGAATCTGTTTTTTTATCTTTAGTAATTCTATATGTAAAATCTTCAGGTGTTTCAGATAGAATATCAATCTTCATACCTTCGTTATTACCTTCATAGCCAAAAACAATTTTTTCACCAGAAATTAAACGAGGTCTTGTGGCATTAAAATCTAGTTCCTCAGAAAATAATTTTAATTCATAAATAGAATCTGTTGGTACTTCGATAAAGTTTTTTATAAAAGCAATTTGGTCTGTTCTTTGCTGAAATTTATTATCTAAATTATTATCCTTTAAAGCCATTAACATATACTTTCCAGCTTTAATGTTTTCAATAGAAAATGTAGTAACACTATCAAGTGTATTGGTAATGTATTTAGGAGTCTCTTTATAAACAATAGAATCTGTAAAAGTTGAATCTACCTCGTATAAAGCAACCGATACAAAGGTTTCAGGCTCTTTTTTAATTGCATCAACAATATATCCATTTACGCTTAGCGAATCTATATAATCGCCAGTAGAAAACACATATCTGTAATATGGATAAGGGTTATTTTCATTATTATCTGTTATACTGTTTCCAAAGTTAAAAGCATAAGTTGTATTAGGTAATAGTGTATCAAAAATTTTAATTTTAATGACTTTACTAGCGCTTCCAAGAGGTGTTATTTCTGGTTGCGTTTTCATTGGTGGCGAAATAATAAGTTGTTTTTGTATATCCTTAATTTTAATATACTCATCAAAACTAATTTCAATTTCGCTGCCATCAAAATTAATTGAATAATTTTCAGGAAGAGATTCTGTAATACTTGGAGGTGTTACGTCTTTTGGCCCACCTTGTGGTCTACCTCTGTTAGCGCAGTTAATAGACACTAAACATATAAAAACTATAAAAATAAAATTTGAAAGCGTTTTACTCATTACTCATTTTAAATATTGCACAAACCTACATAATTTAACTCAAATTATATAACGGACAACTAACTAAGCTATTGCCATGGTAGCAATACTTATTTTTATATTTTTAGCTTGATTTAAAACTAAAATACAAGCTTCAATTGTAGCACCACTAGTAATAATATCATCAACCAATAAAATGTGTTTATTATCAATAGTGTCCATATTCTTAAGTGCAAATAATTCATCATTGTTAGTCCAACGTGTAAATCGACCTTTAGTGGTCTGCGATTTAGTATTCGTAATTTTAATTAGCACATCATCTTTATAATCAGCATTTAAAGCTTCAGCAATTTGTACTCCAAATTTCGCAACTTGATTAAAACCTCTTTTTTTTAACTTGTTTTTGTGTAAAGGCACAGGAATCACCACATCAATATCTTTGTAATTATCTATGATTTTTAATTCGCCACCAAGCCAGTTTCCTAAAAAGTAACCAATATTTTCATAACCTCTATATTTTAAACCATGAATAAGTTTCTGAACAATTCCCTTTTTTTCAAACCTGAATAAAGCAGTGCCATTTTCAATTTTAGCACGCCCATATAAAACCTTTAAAACAGCATCATTATCATCAAAATGAAAATTAGTAACGGGTAAATCATGCCGGCAATCTATACAAATCGTTTCGGCGTTGTCATGCAGTAAATTCAGGCACGCATAACACACTTTCGGAAAGAATAAATTGGCAATAGATGAAATCATTAATAATAAATATGCTGTTTTGTAAACTTACAACAAAATATTAATTAAAGTTATTTTGGCGTTACCACAAGGGTCGGGCTTTCCGCTATATCTTTTTAAACGTCATTGCGAAGACGAAGGACGTGGCAATCTGTTAATTTTCATTTTAAACATAATAATAGTTCGTCTATTTTAAAAAGGATGCCGCTGCAATCCCTAACGCAAAATCAGAACTAAAAAAAACATCAAATTAGTACTTAGTTCAATGTGGTTTTTTATTTTTGCATCATGGCAAATCAAGACGATAAATTTAAGAAGGTAATTTCGCATGCAAAGGAATACGGATATGTATTTCAAAGTAGTGAAATATATGATGGATTAAGTGCGGTTTACGACTATGCACAAAACGGAGCAGAATTAAAGAAAAACATACGCAACTATTGGTGGAAAGCCATGGTGCAAATGAATGAGAATATTGTAGGTATAGATTCTGCCATATTTATGCACCCAACCATTTGGAAAGCTTCGGGTCACGTTGATGCTTTTAACGACCCGTTAATTGATAATAAAGATTCTAAAAAGCGTTATCGTGCCGATGTTTTAATAGAGGATTATTGCGCTAAAATTGAAGCTAAAATTAATAAAGAAGTAAAAAAAGCAGCAAAACGTTTTGGAGATGCATTTAATAAAGAAGAATTTCTTTCAACAAACGGACGTGTTGTTGGCTATCAAGAAAAAATTAATGCAACGCTTTCGCGGATGGCAAAATCTTTAGAAGCTGAAGATTTAGCAGATGTAAAAGCACTTATTGAAGAATTAGAAATTGCAGACCCATTAACAGGAAGTAAAAACTGGACAGATGTAAAGCAGTTTAACTTAATGTTTGGTACAAAACTAGGTGCTTCGGCAGAATCTGCAATGGATTTATATTTACGACCAGAAACAGCGCAAGGTATTTTTGTAAACTTTTTAAATGTTCAGAAAACGGGAAGAATGAAAATTCCTTTCGGAATTGCACAAACAGGAAAAGCATTTAGAAACGAAATTGTGGCGAGACAATTTATTTTTAGAATGCGTGAGTTCGAACAAATGGAAATGCAATTTTTTATAAAACCAGGAACCCAAAAAGAATGGTATGAGCATTGGAAAGCGCATAGAATGAAATGGCATTTATCTTTAGGTTTGGGCGCAGAAAACTATCGTTTTCACGACCATGAAAAATTAGCACATTATGCAGATGCTGCTACCGATATTGAGTTTAAATTTCCATTTGGTTTTAAAGAATTAGAAGGTATTCACTCAAGAACAGATTTTGATTTAAAAGCGCACGAAAAATTCTCAGGTAAGAAATTACAATATTTCGACCATGAAGAGAATGCGAGTTACACACCTTATGTATTAGAAACGTCTATTGGTTTAGATCGCATGTTTCTAGCAGTATTTTCAAATTCACTTCAAGAAGAAGAACTAGAAAACGGAACTACAAGAACGGTTTTAAAATTACCAAGTGTATTAGCACCAGTAAAAGCAGCTATTTTGCCATTGGTTAAAAAGGATGGTTTACCAGAAATAGCTCGTAAAATAATGGACGATTTAAAATGGGATTTTAATGTTGTTTACGACGAAAAAGATGCTGTTGGAAGACGTTATAGAAGACAAGATGCTAACGGAACACCGTTTTGTATTACGGTAGATCATGATACTTTAGAAGACAACACGGTAACCATTCGTCATAGAGATTCTATGGAACAAGAACGTGTTAAAATTGAAGATTTAAAAGCTATTATTAAACAAGATGTAGATGTACGTACTTGGTTAATGAAAATGTAATTTCTAATGCGCCAACTACTAGAAAAAGACCGTTTAGTTTCATTAAAATTTTGAGAATTGCTTTTTTCTTCTGTTTCTTGAGCTTGTATTGTAAAGCATGAGAATAGAACTGCTAATGATAATAATGTTTTTTTTATGAATTTTTGTGTAAAATTAGTTTTTCTCCTGAGTAACAACAATCGTTCCATATAATAGATGCATTTTTGCAAAAAGATTGCGTAGAAAAAGTTTAACAATTTATTATTTTAATTTTTAAATTGTCAAATACCATTATGGGATTAAATCGTTATCTGTCTATCAATTTGTTGGTTTAAAGAAATAAAGGTTTCAGTTCTAGAAACTCCAGTAATAGATTGAATTTCTCTATTTAGTAAATGCATTAAATGCTCATTGTCTTTACAGAGAATTTTTATAAACACGCTCCAGTTACCAGTTGTATAATAGCATTCTATTACTTCTGGTATTTTTTTTAGTTGTTTTACGGCTTCGGGGTTACTCATGGCTTTATCTAAATAAATACCAATAAATGCCATGGTTGTATAACCCAATATTTTAGGGTTTATAATAAATTTTGAACCAGAAATTAGTCCAGATTTTTCGAGTTTACGTAAACGTTGATGAATTGCTGCGCCAGAAATACCAACGTTACGTGCAATTTCTAAAATAGGAGTTCTTGCATCTGCCATCAATGCGCGAAGTATTTGTTTATCGATACCGTCTATATGAATGTTTTGATTTATGACTTTCATTTGTTTTTTGATTAAATTTTAAAACATAAAAGTAATCATTTGATTTTAAATTGAAAGCTTTGCGTTAGGGATTGCAGTGACATACTTTTTAAAATTGACAAGCTAATATTTATGCTTTAAGACCAAAATTAACAGATTGTCACGTTCTTCGTCCTCGCAATGACGTGTATTTAAAAAGATATAACGGAAAGCCCGACCCTTGTGGTAACGCCCAAATATTAATTATTCAATGGATTATAACCTAAATACGGCACTTCTTTTTCGTGAAATATGATGCCGAAATTTTCTAATTCTTTTAAAATAGGACTGTAAACTTCTTTGGTAATTGGTATTTGAACACCTGGCGTTTTAATTTTACCATTTAGAATAGCCAAAGTCACAATGGCCACAGGTAAACCCACGGTTTTTGCCATGGCTGTATAAGTTTGGTCGTCGCCAAGAACCACCATAGTAGAGTCTATTTGATGTTTTTTACCATTTAATTCGTACCCGAATTTGTGGTACATAACAATCATGTCTTTATCGTTTTCGGCAAGCGTCCATTTATCCATTAATATTTTTTGGAGTATTTGTGCTGGTGTTGCTTTTTTAAGTTCTACTCTTTTTTTATGGTTAAAAATGTCAAGCTCCATAAGCTTATCCCAAACAATATCGTCTTGGTCTATTTTAAGTGCGTGACGTAGTTTTAATTCGACAGAATCTGTTGGACTGTATGGTAAAAATGAGTTTACAAAATCGCGATAGCTCATGTTTTCACTATCGTCTATTGTGTAACTATCGTCTGTCATACCAAGAATTACAAAAATATTCCAAGCACGACTAAAACCAACACGTCGCATAGTACCACGATATAGAGTTTTTACATTATTTAAGCCATAAACACTTTGGTATTTTAAAGAATCTCTATTTGCGTACGCTTCAAAACGTCCAAAATTATCAACATCTAAAAACTCGGTACGTCTAAATAATCTGTTGTATGGAATGTATTTATAAGTGCATTCTTGTAAAAATTTTGCCGCGCCACCTTGACCTGCAACTACCACATTTCTTGGGTTCCATGTAAATTTGTAGTTCCATAAATTATTATCACTTTCTGGTGCTACCAAGCCACCAGTAAACGATTCGAATAAAATTATTTTTCCATTTTTTTCACGAATTTTATCAAGAATTTTCATGGCGCTCATATGGTCAATTCCAGGGTCCACACCAATTTCATTCATAAAAACAAGTCCTTTTGCTTTGGCATCATCATTCAAAGCTTGCATATCTTTGCTTATATAAGATGCGGTTACCATGTGTTTACTATATAAAATACAGTCTTTTGCAACTTCTATATGAAAGCGTGCAGGCAACATCGATACTACAATGTCGGCATTTTTTATAGCTTGAGTTCGTGATTCTTTATCAAAAACATCAAGCACAATGGCATTAGCGTTTTTATGATTCCCAATTAGTTTTTTGGCATTATTTATATTGATATCGCCAATTATTATATAAAGGTTGTCGGTTTCAGATTTATCTAAAAGATATTTTATAAGATAAGATGAAGATTTTCCAGAACCAATAACTAAAATCTTTCGCATAATGAGATTTGTTGAGTAATTTTGTTGAGACTAATGTAATAAATTGAAAGGGTTTAAAACTCTTAAAAATATTTTAATATGAACAAAACAATATTAATTACTGCATCACTTTTAGGTTTAACTAGTGTGATTTTTGGAGCTTTTGGAGCACATGGATTAAAAGAATTAATATCAGTTGAATCCATACAAACTTTTGAAACCGGTGTGCGTTATCAAATGTATCATGCTATTTTATTGCTGTTTGTGGGAAATACTAATTTAATTCAACCAAAAACAAAAAAGATGATTTTTTACTTAGTATTATTTGGTATAGTATTTTTTTCGGGTTCAATTTATGGTTTAGCAACAAATTTATTAACAAATTTTGACTTTAAAACGATTGCTTTAATAACGCCATTAGGTGGATTGCTTTTAATTTTAGCGTGGTTTTTATTGATTATTGATTTTTCATCAAAAAAGAAAAATAACTAATAATAATATAAGGATTCTATATATTTTTATTTTATTTTTGCTTGATATTTATTTTATTGCCACTTTATGGGAAAAAACGTCAAATTTACGAAAACGATTTCGTTAGAAAATTACGGAATAAAAAATGCCAAAATTAATTATCAACTCTCACCAGATCAACTTCATGATATTGCAATAGAAAGGGGGCAAGGTGTTGAGGCTTCTTCTGGAGCTTTAGCTGTAAATACCGGTGAATTTACTGGGCGTTCCCCACAAGATAGATTTATTGTAAAAGATGATATTACAAAAGACAGAATTTGGTGGGGAGATATTAATATTCCTTTTGAAGCTGATGCTTTTGATAAACTTTATGATAAAGTAGCTGCTTATCTTTCGAATAAAGAAGTATTTGTTAGAGATAGTTATGTGTGTGCTGATGAAGATTACAAACTAAATATTCGTGTTATAAATGAATATTCTTGGAGTAATCAGTTTGCATATAATATGTTTTTACGCCCTACAGATGAAGAATTAAAAGATTTTGAACCTGAGTGGGTTGTTGTAAACGCTCCAAGTTTTATGGCAATTCCAAAAGAGGATGGAACACGTCAGCATAACTTTGCTATTTTAAATTTCACTAAAAAAATAGCTTTAATTGGTGGAACAGGTTATACAGGTGAAATTAAAAAAGGGATTTTTTCTGCATTAAATTTTATTCTTCCAGTGTTTAAAAACACATTACCAATGCATTGTAGTGCAAACGTTGGTAAAGATGGTGATACTGCTATTTTCTTTGGACTTTCTGGTACAGGAAAAACTACACTTTCTACAGATCCAAATAGAAGTTTAATTGGAGATGATGAACATGGTTGGACAAATGAAAACTCGGTATTTAATTTTGAAGGTGGTTGTTATGCTAAGGTTATAAATCTCTCAAGAGATAATGAGCCAGAAATATATGATGCCATTAAAAAAGGTGCCATTCTTGAAAATGTTATTTTAGATAATAACGGTCATGTTGATTTTGAAGATGTTTCAATCACTCAAAACACACGTGTAAGTTACCCGCTCAATCATATTGAAAATATACAAATTCCATCAATTGGGAAAAACCCGAAGAATATTTTCTTCTTAACTGCGGATGCTTTTGGTGTATTGCCTCCAATTTCTAAATTAACGCCAAGTCAAGCTGCATATCATTTTATTTCTGGTTATACAGCAAAAGTAGCAGGAACAGAAGCTGGAGTTGTAGAACCTGTACCATCATTTTCTGCATGCTTTGGAGCGCCTTTTATGCCATTACATCCAGCTAAATATGCTGAAATGTTAAGCAAAAAAATGAAGGATTCTGGAGTTAATGTTTGGTTAGTAAATACCGGATGGACTGGAGGACCTTATGGTATTGGTACTAGAATGAAATTAAAATACACGCGTGCTATGATTAGTGCAGCTATAAATGGAGATTTAGGGTTGTATGCATATGATAAATACCATATTCATTCTGTATTTGGTGTAGCGCAACCTAGAGAATGCCCTGGTGTTCCAACTAGTGTTTTAAGTCCAAGAACAACATGGAATAATGATGATAAGTATTATAAAACCGCATTTAAATTAGCAAATGCATTTCGTGAAAACTTCAAACAGTTTGAAGCTCATTGCAATGAAGAAATTCGACGTGGTGGACCGCAGCGATATGCGTTTTAATTGATGAGTGACTAACTCAAAAAAGAAAAGGGTGGTTTTTTTTAAACCACCCTTTTTGTATATATAAATATAGTATTTACTTTTTATTAGCCTTATCAATGTATTTTTGAAGAGCCATTGTCATTGAAGGTGTTTCAGGTGTTGGTGCAGAAATATCTACACGTAAACCTTTTTCTTCAACAGCCTTAATAGTTGTGTTTCCAAATACAGCAATACGCGTTTCATTTTGTTTAAAATCTGGAAAATTTTTAAATAATGACTCAATTCCTGATGGACTAAAAAACACTAAAACATCGTATGATACATTTGCTAAATCAGAAAGGTCACTTACCACGGTTTTGAAAAAAGTAGCTTGTTTCCAATTAACGCCTAAATCATTTAAAGTATCGGGTACTTCTTGTTTTACTTTATCGGTATTTGGTAATAAGAATTTTTCGTCTTTATATTTCTTAATTAAAGGAATAAGCTCAGAAAAAGTACGTTTTCCAACATAAATTTTACGTTTTCTGTAAACTACATATTTTTGCAAATAATAAGCTACAGCTTCAGATTGACAAAAATATTTTAGAGCATCTGGAACTTTAAAACGCATTTCTTCAGCTACTCTAAAAAAATGATCTACAGCATTTCTACTAGTTAATATTATTGCAGTATAGTTATTTAAATCTACTTTTTGATGCCTGATTTCTTTTGCAGAAACGCCTTCAACATGAATAAAAGGTCTAAAATCTATTTTTACCTTTTGTTTTTCTTGTAAATCAAAATATGGCGAGTTCTCTATTTTAGGTTCTGGTTGGGATACTAAAATGGTTTTCACTTTCATATGCGCAAGTAATTTATTTATTTTAGGAAATGAACACCTTGTATAAAATTAGGTAAGGTGCGATTTCGAGAGCGCAAAGATACAAAATAAAATAAAACAAGTTGGTTTTTATTGTATTTTGATGTGCTTTAAATGAAGTAATTAGCCCAATAGCGTTTATAATTAACAATATAATAATCATTACGTAAATAATCTTTAGCGAAGGAGTAATGCTAAATATTAATATTGCATTTATGGGTATTAATAAAAGACCCAAATAATTTTTATAACTTATTTTCTGAAAAAGATATTGGTCAACTAGTTTGTCGATTTCAAAAAGACTACCTATTAAGCGTTCAATAAGCACTTTTATTAAAATAAAAAGACCAATACTAAACGTTAATTTAAAAATAATATTTAATGAAACAGCCTTAGTATCATTAATGTGCTGATATATAATATACCCAAATACAGAAGCTGAAATAATTAAATTCGCAAATAGCAAACCATCAAACTTATCAAAGAATTTTTGCTCTCTAGCGTATATTTTAAGATACTTGGAGTTTCCTAGAACAAAAATAAAGTCATCAAAACGTTTAGGCGCTACTAATTTTGCTGTTGCAATAATTAGAATGCCAACAACTAATAAAATTGTAAATAACTCATTTGATATGATATCACGAAGCATGCCCTAAAATTATTATAAATATTTACGCAATCACTAAAATTATTAAGAAATATTTAAAAATAATAATATTATAAATAGCTTACATTTGCTAAAAATAATACCATTTCAATAAAATTTGAAGATGCAAGAGACAGTTGTTATCATTCCAACATACAACGAAATAGAGAATATTGAAGCTATAATTAGGGCTGTGTTTTCACAATCAGAAAGTATTCATGTTCTTATTGTTGACGATAATTCTCCAGATTTAACAGCTTTAAAAGTAAAAGAACTTCAGGAAGAATTTCAAAATAAATTATTTTTAGAAATACGGAAAGAGAAATCTGGATTAGGAACAGCCTATATTTATGGTTTTAATTGGTGTTTAAATAAGCAGTATAACTATATTTTTGAAATGGATGCTGATTTTTCACATAACCCGAAAGATTTAATAAAGTTGTATAATGCGTGTCATATTGATGGAGCAGACATGTCGATTGGGTCGCGTTACGTAACGGGCGTAAATGTAGTTAATTGGCCTATGAGTAGAGTGTTAATGTCTTATTTGGCATCAAAATATGTACGAGTTATTACAGGTATGAAAATTCATGATACCACAGCTGGTTTTATATGTTATAAGCGACAGGTTTTAGAAACTATTGACTTAAAAGCAATTAAATTTATTGGATACGCGTTTCAAATAGAAATGAAATTTAAGACATATTTAAAAAAGTTTAAGATTACCGAAGTGCCAGTGATATTTACAGATAGAAAGCTTGGAGAATCAAAATTAAGCTCAGGGATAATTTCTGAAGCTGTTTTTGGAGTTATTTCAATGAAGTTGAAAAGTTTGTTTAAGAAGTAAGAAGAAAAGAATATGAAGTTGAAAACTGTATTAATTAAAAATGCAAATATTGTAAATGAAGGAAACATTTTTAAAGGAGATATTTTAATTGAAGGAGAATACATAAAAGAGATTAGCGAATCTATAAGTGCAAAATCTGCCGATGTGCATGTGTTTGATGCCGAAGGGAAATTTGTTTTACCAGGTGTAATAGATGATCAAGTACATTTTAGAGAACCAGGTTTAACGCATAAGGCGAATATTGAAACCGAAAGTAAAGCCGCTATTGCTGGTGGTATTACATCGTTTATTGAAATGCCAAACACCAATCCGCAAACAACTACTATAGAGAGATTAGAGGAAAAATTTGAGATAGCTTCAAAAACATCATCTGCTAATTATTCGTTTATGTTTGGTGGCACCAATGATAATTTAGATGAAATTTTAAAAGTTGATGCAAAAAAGGTAGCTGCTTTAAAATTATTTTTAGGTTCATCAACAGGAAATATGTTGGTTGATAATCCTGAAATTTTAGAAGAAATATTTTCCAAAACCGATTTGTTAATTGCTGTACATTGTGAAGACGAAACTACTATTAAAAATAATTTTGAAGCATATTTAGAAAAATATGGAGAGGATATTCCTATTAAATATCATCCAAAAATAAGAAGTGAAAAAGCATGTTATTTATCATCTTCAAAAGCTATCGAATTAGCTGAAAAGACAGGGGCAAGATTACATGTTTTTCATCTTTCAACAGGAAAGGAAACAGATTTATTCAACAATAAAATTCCTTTAAAAGATAAAAAAATAACAGCTGAAGTTTGTATACATCATTTATGGTTTACTGATGAAGATTATGACGAAAAAGGAACATTAATTAAATGGAATCCTGCGGTAAAAACCCAAAACGATAAAAACAAATTATGGGAAGCGTTATTAGATGACAGAATTGATGTTATTGCAACAGACCATGCTCCACATACTATTGAGGAAAAAGAAAACGTTTATACAAAAGCGCCTTCTGGCGGCCCGTTGGTACAACATGGGTTGCCTGCCATTTTAGAAATGTATCATAATGGTAAGATTTCAATAGAAAAAATAGTAGAAAAAATGTGCCATAATCCTGCTATTTTATTTCAAATTGAAAAAAGAGGATATATAAAAGAAGGTTATTTTGCAGATTTGGTTTTTGTAGATTTAAATAACCCATGGACGGTTACTAAAGATAATATTTTATATAAATGTGGATGGTCTCCGTTTGAGGGCACTACTTTTAAATCAAGAATTACACATACTTTTGTAAATGGAAGTTTGGTTTATAAAAATGCTAAATTTTATAATGTTAATGCCGCAAAACGATTAACTTTTAATAGATGATGTTAAAACGATTATTGATATACATTGGAGTTATTTTATTTGCAACGTCTTGTTATAAATTTAATAATCCCGAAAAGCCCAAGAATTTAATTTCTAAGGATAAAATGGTTGATATCTTAATGGATATTAGATTAATATCGTCTGCAAATGGTGCAAATAAGAGTGTTTTAATAAGTCGTGGTATTCTTGATAAAAACTATATTTATAAAAAGCATAATATAGATAGTTTGCAATTTGCTTCTAGCAATTCTTATTATGCATATTATATTGAAGATTATGAAGCTATTTACGCTAAAGTTAAAGATAGTTTAGAGTCTTTAAAAAAAGAATATGATGAATTAGTAGAACAAGATGCTCAAAATAAAAGAGTGAGAGATTCTATAAATAAAATAAAAAGACAAAATAAACCTTTAAAGAAAGACTTCATTCGTGCCAAAAGAGATTCAATAAAAAAGGCGATAAAAAAAAGAGGTTTAATTGAGCCTATTTCTGATGTAGAAAATGAGAGCCCACTGAAGTAATACTTTCATTTATAGATTTAAATTTAAAATCTAAAACATTTTTAATTTTACTATTACTGTAATTGGTTTCAGATGATATTGATGTTACTAACTGCTTCGTTAATTGTCTTCTTTTTCCTGTAAGTTTCTGTGTTAACCAATCTAATCTCCATGCAAGTTGTAATAAGATAGGGTTTATTAATTTTTTTGGAGGTTTCACATTTACCGATACGGATAAAGCTTGTAAAAATTGTTTGTAAGTCCAATTTTCAGCAACCAAAATAAAGCGTTCATTTATAATATTACTTTTTGTGAGAGCTATCATAATTGAAACAACATCTTTAACATCAACTATTCCAAGCGTACCAGAAGTAAAATACTTTATGCCTTTATATGCTTTTTTGAATAAACTTCCACTACCATAACTCCAAATACCAGCTCCTAAAATTACTCCAGGATTAACAATTACTGCGTCTAAACCTTCCTGTGTGGCGCGCCAAACTTCCATTTCTGCTCCATATTTTGTAATTGCATAAACACTATTGTCATCTTCAGGGTTCCATTCGGTATTTTCTGTAATAAGTTTATTATTAGTTGTATTACGACCAATAGTAGCAATAGAACTTACATAACACAATTTTTTAATATTATTTGAAATACATAAGTTTACAATATTTGCAGTGCCTTCAATATTGGTTTGTCGTAAAAGTTGATATTTATCGGGTTCAAAAGATACAAATGCTGCACAATGATATACATAAGTAATATCTTTAAAAGCTTCAGACAATAAAGGAATATCTAAAATATCTGCTTGTACCCATTCAATTGCGTCAAAAAGCGCATCAAAATTATCAGTATATGTAGAAAATACTTTTTTTACATTATTTAGTTTACGTTCGGTTCTATAAATAGCTCTAACTTTTTCATTATTGCTAGTAAGTTTGTAAAGTAAATGTGCGCCAACTAAACCTGTGCTTCCTGTAACTAAAATCATGCAACTAAATTAAAGAAATATTCATAATACATGAGTAATTCTACATTGATTTTTATATTTGCCATAGATTACCAAAAATAAATTATAATGATAAAGAATTTTGTTGAAGAATTAACTTGGAGAGGCATGATACATACGGTAATGCCAGGAGCTGAAGATCATTTAATGGAAAGTATGCGAAGTGCGTATATTGGTTTTGACCCTACAGCAGATTCTTTGCATATTGGTAATTTGGTGCCAATTATGTTGTTGGCGCATTATCAACGTTGCGGTCACAAACCAGTGGCTTTGGTTGGTGGTGCAACGGGTATGATTGGTGACCCTTCAGGGAAATCGAATGAGCGTAATTTGCTAGATGAAAAAACATTAAGACATAATCAAGATGCGATTAAAGGTCAGTTATCACATTTTTTAGATTTTGAAAGTGATGCTAAAAATGCTGCTATTTTAGTGAATAATTACGATTGGATGAAAGATTTTTCATTCCTTGAATTTATTCGCGATGTTGGTAAACATATTACGGTTAACTATATGATGGCAAAGGATTCAGTTAAGAATAGAATTTCTTCTGAATCTTCTGAAGGTATGAGTTTTACAGAATTCACATATCAACTAGTACAAGGGTACGATTTTCTTCATTTATATAAAGAGAACAACTGCTCGATACAAATGGGCGGTAGTGATCAATGGGGAAATATAACAACAGGAACCGAATTAATTAGAAGAATTGCTGGTGGAAAAGGATATGCAATAACCTGTCCATTAATAACAAAGTCTGATGGTTCTAAATTCGGTAAATCAGAAGGTGGTAATGTTTGGTTGGACGCTAAAAGAACATCACCTTATAAATTTTATCAATATTGGCTAAATTCTAGCGATGAAGATGCTGAAAAATATATAAAAATATTCACGTTTTTAAAGCAAGAAGAAATAAACAACTTAACAAACAAACATAAAGAAGCACCACATTTACGAGTTTTACAAAGACGTTTAGCTGAAGAAATAACATCAATGGTACATTCTAAAGAAGATTTAGAAAATGCAATTAAAGCAAGTACTATTCTTTTTGGGAAATCAACTAGTGATGATTTAAAACAACTTGATGAACAAACATTTTTAGATGTTTTTGATGGTGTTCCTCAAACTGAAGTTTCAAAAGAAGATATTGAAAACGGATTAGATATTATTGCAGCTTTAGCCGAAAAAGGAGGTTTTTTAAAATCTAATGGAGAAGCACGAAGAGCCTTAAAAGAAAACTCAATTTCTGTAAATAAAGAAAAAGTAAAAGAAGGTTATAGTATTACCACAATGGATTTAATTAATGATAAGTTTATACTGCTACAAAGAGGTAAAAAGAATTATTTTGTGCTTAAAATAGCATAGAAATAGCAAAAGCCCAATCGAGAGATTGAGCTTTTGTTTTAACCAATTAACTAAAAAACCAATTTTTCTTTTTCTTAGCTTTTCAATTTGTCGTAAATCTTTTTAAAATATTACAAGAAATTGGGTTATTTTGTGAGTTTTATTTTCCTCCAGTTTTTATCTGCATTTTCAAGTAATTCTTTTGTGTTTTCTTTTTGCCACAATTCTAGAGTATTTGTTCCCCAAGCATTATAAAACAGATATAATTTACCATTTATAATCTCGAAAGTTTTTGGATTAATTGACACTTTTTCAGATTTTTCTGCAATTGCATAAGCACAATAGCCTCCAAATTGAGGAACGTATTTTTTTGGATTTTTGTTAAAAGCTGTAAGGTTTTTGTCTGAATGGAATTTGTAATAAACACCATCAAACATTGTTTTAAATTGCTTATTGCCTTCAATAGCTTCATTATTAAAATAGGCAACAACATCATATCCATTTGCTATAAATCCTTTTTTAACATTGTAATCAATAACCTGAGAAAATGAAGCCGTAGTTATTAGTATAAAAATGAATGATAAATATCGCATAAATTGTAGTTCTATATTTATTTATGTCGAAAATATTGAAATAACTTACGGTGTAAATTAAAGTACCATAAGGTTGCAACCACGAATATCTGAATCATCAAAACGCCCAATAATTTCAAATGTTCCATTTTCGTATGTACGACCTAAATCTTGCGTAGCAATAAACGAGCAAGAATTAATATTAGCTAAATCTATCACGTTTATACCTCCAGTTTTTCCTTGAGATTGAATGGTAAGCGCATCTTCAGTATCACGGGTTAGAACTTGCATCCAGTTTGGGCAATTAAAAATTCCTTTTCCTTTAGAATATGCCTGACTTAAAAGTTCTGTCATACCATATTCACTGTGTATATTTTTAACGCCAAACCCAGACTTTAATTGTTTGTGTAATTCAGTTCTAATCAATTCTTTTCTTCTGCCTTTCATGCCGCCAGTTTCCATGATTATTGTGTTTTTTAGATTGAATTGATGCGTTTCAACAAAATCCAACAAGGCAAATGAAACACCAATAAGTAATACTTTTTTTTCTTTTGAATTAAGAGAAATTAAAGTGTCTTTTAATTCTGAAATGTTATCAAGATAAAATCCACTTTCTATATGGTTTGATTGAGAAATTAAATCGTTTACCATATAAACCAAAGAAGAGCCTTTTCGTTCTAAATAAGAAGGTAAAAGCGCAAGAATCACATAATTATCTATATTGCCGTAAAACTGTTGAAAACCTTTTGTGAAGCTTTGTTTGTAAGTCTCTAAATTGGTAACATAATGTTTACTAATAACATTACTTGTTGTGCCCGAACTAGTAAAAGTGGCTTTAATATTATTTTCTGAGCTTAAAACTTTATACGTTTTAAAAAATTGAATAGGTAAAAAAGGAATGTCTTGTATTGTTTTTATATCGCTAGGATGCTTATAAAGTAAATCGCAAAACGACCGGTATACTTTATTGTTTTCAAATTGAAATTTAAAAATTTGTAAGGCTAAATTTTCAAATTCAGTTTGAGTTTTAATATTAAAAATGGAATTACTATTTATCATTTAATTTACATCGAAAATAAAAAACAAAAGTATATAAAATAAAAAAGCGTTGCTATTGCAACGCTTTTTAAATAAAATATTTTTTTAGATTACTGAATTACTAATTTTTTAGTAATAGTAGCATTCTCTTGAGATACTTTCATAATATAAATACCAGTATTTAAATTAGAAACGTTTAGCTCTTTATTAGATACAGTTTCGTTAATAACTTGTTTTCCTAAAACATCAAAGATATCAACTGTTAGTTTTGAATTGCTTTTGCTTCTAATATTAACATAACCTAATGATGTCGGGTTAGGATACATGCTAAAGCCTTCGATTTGGTTGTTTTCAACTGAAAGCGTATTGTTATCAACAAAAGACAAATCATCCCAATAAACAGTTGATCCGTTATACGTTCTAACTTCAAATCTAAAACCATCAACTCCAGAAGAAGGAGCTGTAACAGTAGTAGTATATTGCTGCCAAGAAGTGTCACTTGTAAGATAACTTCCAGCAGGACCTCGTAAAGCATCATTAGTAGCGGCATCTGTTACTGTTGAAGTTCCGTTAAGCCAATAGCACCAAATTCTTGCGTCTTTGCTATCACCAGATTCAACATAATACCAGACGGTTATAGTGTAGCTTTCACCTGGATCTACTGAAACTGATTGTGTTAAATCTCGTGTACCTGTAGCTACAACTTTAGCTGAGTTTGAGCCTCCATGTACTGTAGTTGCTTCTTGTGTTGCACTTTCAGATTTAGACCAACCAGTAGGAGTTGTAGAATCATCCCAAGATTCTAAATTACCATTGGTAAGCATTTCTTGTCCAAAAGAATAAGCAGTAATTAAAAAAGTAAAAAGTAAAATGTAAAGTTTTTTCATAATAAGAGAGATTAATTAATTT
>CAZLXG010000007.1:35440-42584 GCA_964563585.1 uncultured Flavobacteriaceae bacterium
GAAATAATATTGCAGTTACTTTATCACTAATTTCCTAGTTTCACTAATATTATTTTCGGTTATCTTCAAAATATAAACACCTGTACTTAGTCTTGAAATGTTTAGTTCTTTACCTGTTAATGTAATTGAAAACACTTGTTTTCCTAAAACATTAAAGATTTCAACCTTTTTAGTTAAATTACGTTTAGACGTAATATATATGTATTGTTTGCCGTTACTTACTGGGTTTGGGTATACAGAAAGCCCTTCAATGTTTTGTGCAACAAGTGTATTATTAAATCTTGTTTGCGAAAACCCTTGTTGAGTTATCATAAACATTAAAGCAAAAAGTATAGTTAAAAAGTAACTTTTTTTCATAATTAGACTTTAGTCATGTAAATGTAAATAATTTACTTCAAAATTTATACCAAAAAAATGTTAAAGATTTGAACATTTGGTCGAAAAGTTAAATCAGTGTAAGTTGTGTGTTACCTTAATGTTATTTGTCGTGCAATGCGAATATAGTTGTGTTATTAACTTTATCTTTACTTCTAGAAATAATAGTTATTTTAAAAATGAATAAAAAAGACATTAAAATACTTTTAGTTGATGATGAGCCAGATATCTTAGAAATAGTAGGTTATAACTTGTCAAATGAAGGCTATCAAATAATTACTGCTGAGAATGGACTTGAAGCCGTTAAAAAAGCTAAAAAAGAATTACCACAATTAATTATTCTTGATGTAATGATGCCAGAAATGGATGGTATTGAAGCCTGTGAAATAATTAGAAAAAATTTAGATTTAAAAGACACAATTATTACTTTTCTAACAGCAAGAGGAGAAGATTATTCACAGGTTGCAGGATTTGATGCTGGAGCCGATGATTATATAACAAAACCCATAAAACCAAAAGTTTTAATTAGTAAAGTAAAAGCACTTTTACGACGCTTTAAAGAAGAGCCAAAAAGCAATGTCGTTAAAGTAGGTGATTTGGTTATAGATAGAGATGAGTATAAAATTATTTTAAAAGGAAAAGATATTATTCTACCCAGAAAAGAATTTGAATTATTATCTTTATTAACCTCAAAACCGGGGAAAGTTTTTAAAAGAGACGAAATTCTTGATAAAGTTTGGGGGAATGAAGTAATTGTAGGAGGAAGAACCATTGATGTTCATATCCGTAAATTACGTGAAAAAATTGGAGATGAAAGATTTAAAACTGTTAAAGGAGTTGGTTATAAGTTTGTAGATTAATGCCATTAAAATTAAGGAAAACAGATCAATTCGCGATTCTAACATCGCTGTACATTACATTTATAATAACGCTCTTAATGAGTGTTTTTTTATATGCATTCTACATAATTAATTGGCTGTATGTTTTAGTATTTGCCGTTGGAAGTTATATTGCTTCATTTATTATTATAAGATTTAGAGTGGAAAAATTTATTTATAAACGCGTAAAAAAAATATACGACGATTTAGCGCTTTTAGAATCTACAAGTTTTACAAGCGGGCCTATAACTACCGATATGAATACACTTATTGAAGAAATAGATAAGTTTGCACGAGATAAAAAACTAGAAATAGAAACACTTAAAGTAAGAGAAAAATATAGAAAAGAGTTTTTCGGAAATGTATCTCACGAGTTAAAAACACCATTATTTACAGTTCAGAGTTATATTTTAACCTTGTTAGATGGCGCAATGAACGATGAAAAAGTAAGAGAAAAATATCTTGAAAGAGCCAATAAAGGCATAGAAAGGCTTAGCTATATTGTAAAAGATTTAGATATGATAACCAAGTTAGAAGTTGGTGATTTAAGCCTGAAATCAGAAATGTTTGATATTGTAGAGTTGGTTAAAAATACATTTGAAATGTTCGAAATGCGAGCACAAAAAAAGAAAATAACACTAACTTTCGATACAGAATATTCAAATCCCATTTTGGTTAATGCTGATAAAGAACGCATACAACAAGTATTAGCAAACCTTATAGTAAATTCTGTGAAATACGGTAGAGAAAACGGAACTACTGAAGTTAGCATAGAAAATTTAATTAAAAATAAAGTAATAGTAAGGATAACCGATAATGGAGAAGGTATCGATAAAAAACACGTGTCACGTTTATTTGAACGCTTTTTTCGAGTAGATAAAAGTGGTTCAAGAAAAGAAGGTGGTTCAGGTTTAGGGCTTTCAATAGTAAAACATATTATGGAAGCTCACAATGAAAAAATATATGTAGAAAGCGAATATGGTGTTGGTAGCGAATTCTCATTCACGCTCGAAAAGACCAAATAACGCTTTAAAATTCACATCATAATCAAACGATTTTAATCTGGAAAAACGGTTTGCATCATCCAGTTTGTCTAAAGTAAAATCATCTTGCTTACAACTTGGTACAACACCTAAATCGGTAAACCTTTTGGCTAAATATTTCTGTTCAAATTGCCCTGGCGTTGGTATAAAAAAAGCTTTTTTATTAAGTTTAGCCAAATCCATAATAGTTGTATAACCAGATCTAGAGATAATTAATTCGCTCTCGTTAATCGTTTTTTCTAATAAATCAGACATCATAAAATTGTATACAGACATGCTACCAATAACCTGTATAGATTGCTTTTTTTCCATAATACCTTTAACAAAAACAACTTTTCCTGTATAGTTTTTTAATGCCTTAAAAAGTATGTCTTCTAATAAAGTACGTTGCGGTTCAGGTCCAGAAAGTAAAACCAAAATTTTATTTACAATTTTCAAGTTTTTCTTCTCAAATCTACTTAAAGGTCCTATATAAGTAATCGGAGTTTTAAAAACATCACTATGCCCTAACTTGCCACTTAAATTCAATTTATTATTTGTATCCGGAACCCAACAAATATCAAATTTTTCAACAAATTTCTTATGAATTTTTGTGCTAAACCAAGTTGTATTTCCACTTAAAACATTCAGTTGATGCGTTATAAAAACCGACGGCACTTTTTTGCTAAAAACACCCAGCCGATTATCCGAAATAATTCCTGTAATATTCTGGTTTTCAACAATATGTTTTATTGCTTTTTTTTCATTTTTTATGGCTTTAATCATTTTTGGCGAATCCCAAAGTAGTTTCAATTTAAAATGTTTTCCTTTTTTCGCATACTTAATATTATACGACGGTAATTCAATCGAAGACAGATTTGGAAACTCCTTTTGTAAAAGAGTTAAAGCAATACCATCGCTAGCCAAAACAGGTTGAAAGCCATTTGTAATCAACGCATTAATAATAGGGATGCATCTAGTAGCATGTCCCAAACCCCAATTTAATGGCGCAACTAAAATTTGTTTTTTCATACTAATAATTTGAGCGTGCCCCAAGGGTCGGGCTTTTCACTATATCTTTTTTTCGTTCCTTAAAAAAGGATGCCGCTACAATCCCTCACGCAAAACATTCATATGGAAATCTATTATATGTCATTATAATACAAGCATCCTAAATTTAAATCTCACTTAGTGAGTAAAATCAAAGATAAGCATATAAAGACTTGCGTATATTTCCTTAATTTTACCAAAATCTTAAATTAAAGTGGGAAGTAAAAATAAGCTTAAACGATTTAGAGAAAATGAAACTTTTTCAAATGTATATCAACCAACACGAGAAGAGTTAGTTAATGGTGATTTCAAATTAAAAGGAAATTGGAGAACAGTCGCTTTTAAAAATGATAATCCGTTAGTCTTAGAACTAGGCTGCGGAAAAGGAGAGTATTCAGTAGCATTAGCTCAAAAATTCCCTAATAAAAATTTTATAGGAATAGATATTAAAGGTGCCCGATTTTGGAGAGGAGCAAAAACTGCAATTGAAGAAAATATCCCAAATGCTGCGTTTTTAAGAACTCAAATTGAGTTGATAGACCATGCTTTTGCAAAAGGCGAAGTAGACGAAATTTGGATAACCTTCCCAGACCCACAAATAAAATATCAGCGAACAAAACACCGTATGACGAATGCTGAATTTTTAAAACGCTACAAACATATATTAAAACCAGAAGGTGTAGTAAATTTAAAAACCGATAGCGAGTTTATGCACGGTTACACGCTTGGGTTATTACATGGCGCAGGACATGAAGTGCTTTACGCCAATCATAATGTGTACAAACAAGAAGGTAGCCCAGAAGAGGTTACAAGTATACAAACCTATTACGAATCGCTATATTTAGAGCAAAATAAACCAATTACGTATATTAGATTTAAAATTAATTAATAAGTGAATTTAACTTTTGTTTTTTTTTTAGGTTTGGTTATAGCTTTTATTGGTGTAATTCCACCTGGGTTGTTAAATATGACAGCAGCAAAAATAAGCTTAAAAGAAGGGCATAGTCGAGGTATTGTATTCTCAATAGGCGTTTGTGTAATTGTATTAGCGCAGACCTATATTGCCGCAATTTTCGCAAGATATTTAAGTAATCATCAAGAAGTTGTAGATATTTTACAACGTGTTGCATTTGTAATTTTCGTATTAATAACCATCTATTTTTTATTTGTAGCAAAAAAAGACTCGAAACAGCAAATAGATCCCAAAATAAGAAGTAAAAAAAGCCGATTTTTTCAAGGCATGTTTATGTCTGCAATCAATGTATTTCCAATACCATTTCAGGCGTATATGACGGTGACTTTGGCGTCATTTGGATGGCTAAGTTTCGATAAAATTAGTATTATATCTTATGTTGCAGGGTCAGCAATGGGGACTTTTGTTACACTATATATGTATATTTTCTTTTTTGATAAAATTAAAGACAAGTCAATTGCATCACAAAAAAGTATGAATTATTTTATTGGTGGTGTCACATGTGTTATTTCAATAATTACTTTAATAAACATTGTAAAAGAGTTATAGGATGCAGCCAAAAACCTTGAATTTCTTCGATAAAGTATACGAGGTTGCAAAACAGATTCCTTATGGTAGAGTTACTAGCTATGGAGCTATTGCTACATATTTAGGAGCAGCCCGAAGTGCGCGAATGGTTGGTTATGCTATGAATGGGTCGGTAGCTAAAGATGTGCCAGCACATAGAGTTGTAAATAAAAAAGGATTACTTACTGGAAAGCATCATTTTGATGGAACAAATTTAATGCAACAACTTTTAGAAAGTGAAGGTATTGAGGTTATTGAAAATCAAATTCAAAATCTAGATAAAGTGTATTGGAATCCTTTACAGGAATTGTAATTATTTCGGTTGATATAAGCCATTGTCTGAAATGCCGATTATGGGTTTTTATAAAATTTATAAATAATAGCATAAACAAAACTTCTCCATTCTAGCTTCAGTCTTCAAGCTTAATTATTTATCTTTGCATCTTAGAGAATTAGTCTAATTTATTAAGACTTAATAAGAAGAAATGAAGCTTAACAAACAAGATATATTAAAAGCATTAGAATCTATTACAGTACCAGGTGAGGGACAAAACATGGTTGAAAGTGGAGCTGTAAAAAATATAATGACTTTTGGCGACGAAGTTATTGTCGATATTACGATTAAAAACCCAAGTTTACAGGCAAAAAAACGTACCGAAGTAGATATACTTAAAATTATCCACGAACAGGTTTACGGAAAAGCAAAAATCACCATAAATGTTAAGGTTGATGCACCAGCAAAAGCAGCAACAAATGTTATAAAAGGAAATCCAATTTCGGGAATTCAAAATATAGTTGCAATTGCATCTGGTAAAGGAGGCGTAGGTAAATCTACGGTTACAGCAAATTTAGCGGTTACATTGGCGAAAATGGGCTTTAAAATAGGTGTTTTAGATGCCGATATTTATGGACCATCAATTCCCATTATGTTTGATGTTGAAAACGAACGACCAATGGCTGTGAATATTGATGGAAAATCTAAAATGAAGCCTGTTGAAAATTATGGTGTTAAAGTATTATCCATCGGGTTTTTTACAAAACCAAATCAAGCAGTAGTATGGCGTGGGCCTATGGCTGCAAAAGCATTAAATCAAATGATTTTTGATGCACATTGGGGTGAACTCGATTTTATGCTTATTGATTTACCACCTGGAACAGGTGATATACATTTAAGCATCATGCAATCACTTCCAATTACGGGTGCAGTTATTGTAAGTACACCACAAAATATAGCTTTAGCAGATGCTAAAAAAGGTGTGGCAATGTTTCAGCAAGACAGTATAAATGTTCCAGTTTTAGGAATTATTGAAAATATGGCTTATTTTACACCTGAAGAATTACCCGATAATAAGTATTTTATATTCGGAAAGGATGGTGCGAAAAATTTGGCAGAAGATTTAAAAGTGCCTTTTTTAGGCGTATTACCATTGGTGCAAAGTATAAGGGAATCGGGAGATATTGGTCGTCCAGCAGCTCTGCAAACAGGAACACCATTAGAAGAAGCTTTTGAAAAGTTAACCCAAAATGTGGTGCAAGAAGTAGTAAGACGAAATGACGATTTACCACCAACCGAAGCAATAAAAATTACAACAATGGCTGGATGTTCAGCAGTTAAAAAATAATAAATGACTACAGAAGAACTTAGATTAAATGTAGAAAAAGCATTAGAAGAAATTCGTCCATTTTTACAAAGTGATGGTGGCGATATTTCGTTATTGTCTATAGAAGATGATAAGTTAGTAAAGGTTCAGTTACAAGGTGCATGTGTTGGTTGCGGTGTAAACCAAATGACACTAAAATCTGGTGTAGAAATGACTATTAAAAAGTATGCGCCTCAAATTGAGGAAGTCATAAATATTGAAGCCTAATTCCCTAAATAAATATTCCCAAAAGTATTTCTCACAAATTATCATAACGTAGTTTATGGCATACATTATGATGTGTAAATTATAGTAAAACTATACAATGGAAGAACAAGACATAAACATAAAAATTACAGATAGAGATGGCGTAACGCACAATGTTGTTGCACCAACAGATATGGCAATGAATCTCATGGAAATTGTAAGAAGTTACGAGCTGGCGCCAGAAGGAACTATTGGTATTTGTGGTGGTATGGCAATGTGTGCTTCTTGCCAATGTTATGTGACAAGCGATACCAAATTACCCGAAATGGGCGATGATGAAGAGGCTATGTTATCCGAAGCTTTCGATGTACAAGATAATAGTCGTCTAGGTTGCCAAATACAAATGACACCAGAAATGGAAGGTCTAGAAGT
>CAZLXG010000007.1:42684-45259 GCA_964563585.1 uncultured Flavobacteriaceae bacterium
TATTTAACTTAAATTTAATTATTATGAAAAAATTTATTGTTTTATTTGTGTTAGTCTTTGGGCTTATGTCTTTTGCTAAAAGTGATACCGTTACAAAATAGGATGTTATTACAAAAAACGAAGCTACTTTTGAAAGCTCTAATTCAGTTGATTCTAAATATGTTATTGAAACTAATGTTCAAGCATATGAGTGTACTGCTACTGTATCTTATAATGGAGTAGTTGTTGCGTCATTTACATTTACTGCTATAAATGAACATTTTATTGGAATGGCTTGCCAATTAGCAAGAGCAATGGCTCAAGAATATATAGATAACCAGAATTAAATAACTGCATACTAAGAAGGTATTAAAATAATGTAAAATTAAATTAATCGCATTTTCAAAAACTCAAGTAATGTTTAAAACAATAATTTTGTTCTTTCTAATGCCTTTTTATTGCTTTGCTCAGCAAAGCAATATTTCTAAAGATGTATTATTTGTTGATTATACACATACTATTCACGCAAAAGGAACTCCGAGTGCAACAGTAATTAATTCTACTTTATTAGCTAATCGATATGCTAATTTGTATGAAATGGATTTTTTAGGAGAAAAGAATTTTATTGAAGAAGAAGATTCTGAAACTGGACCTTCTTTTAGAATAAAGCCTAAGGGAAATAGTTTTGTTTTTAAGGACTTAATAAAAAGGGATATTTATAGTATATTAAGAATATCAATGAAGCCTTTTTTAGTAAAAGATTCTATGTCTATCTTTAATTGGAAAATAGAAAATGAATTTAAAGAGATTATTGGATACAAATGCCAAAAGGCTACTGTTAATTATAGAGGTAGAAATTATATAGCATTTTTTACAACAGAAATTCCTTTTCAAAATGGTCCTTGGAAATTTTGTAATTTACCTGGTTTAATTTTAGAAGTCTATTCTACAGATAATGTTCTTAACATAATAGCCTATAAAATACAAATTAAAAACAAGGATGTAATAATTAAAAACCCTTATAAAAAACAAATAAATAGTAGTATTTCTTGGGATGAATTTATCGTAGAATATGAAAAGAAATATGAGGAGCTTGAACATTTTAGATATCCTGGAGGCGGAAGAATCTCATTGCCAAAAGAAGGAATAGAAATATATATTGAGTGAAAAAAATAAACATTATAAAAAAAAATAAAACCATACTTTTAGTTATGGTTTTATTTTTTTGCAGCATAATGAGCTCGTTTTCTCAACATGTTTTAAAAGGAAATATAGTTGAAGAAAAAAACAATGATGCAATACCTTATGTAAACATTTTAGTAAAGACTTTAGACAATAAACTTATAGACTTTACTTCAACAGATAAAGATGGATTTTATACAATTAAGTTACCATCTAATTTTTCGAAATTAATAATTGAAACTTCTATTATTAGCCAATTACCAAGCAGAAAGGAGATTAACCTTTTAGAGATAAATAAGCATATTTATATATTAAATTTTAAGTTACAACAACGGCTTACACAATTAGATGAAGTTTATATTGAAGGAAAGAAAAAACCAATTACTATTAAAAAAGACACAACGGTTTATAATGTTAACCAATTTAAAGATGGAAGTGAGCGTGTTGTTGAAGATTTACTAAAAAAACTCCCAGGAATTTCAGTAAGCGAAAAAGGTATAATTAAGTTTAAAGGTAAGCAAGTGGTAAGAGTTTTGTTAGATGGAGACAACCTTTTTAATGGCAATTATACGATTGGTACAAAAAATATAGATTCAGAAATATTAGAGGAAATTCAAGCAATCGAAGATTATAACACCAATCAACTATTAAAAGGGATAAAAAGTTCAGAAGATGTTGCTATAAATTTGATTTTAAAAAAGGGGGAAACTGATGTTTCTGGCGATTTACAACTGGGATTAGGTATAGAAGATAAAACCTTTTTTAAGGCTAATCTTATTTCTGTTTCAAAAAAAATGAAAGGGTTTTCAACAATTAGTCATAATAACATTGGAGAAAATTACACTCCTTTTAATTTTAGTTCTAACTCTTTTGATATGACCAAGCTAAATGAAACAGAGCAAAGAACAAATAATTTGGTTAATGTTGGGTTTAATTCCAGTTTGCCAGATAATAGAACACGAGTTAACAACAACTATTTTGGGAGTCTTAATTCACTGTTTAAATTTACAGAGAGAATATCATTCAGGGCTAATTATAATCTATTTACAGATAAACTAATTAGAAATGAAATTACCAATACAGTTTATAACTTTGATACTGAACAAATAAATATTTCAACCCAAAATAATTTTATTAAAAAGCCATTAATAAACGCTTTTGAGTATGAACTTATATATAATATCAATAAAAAATCGCTACTAACTTCTGTTGGGAAATTAGATTCTCAAAATATTGAAAACACATCTAATGGATTTAATAACGAGAGTAGTTTTAATAACAATACAGAAAGCAAAGATCTGTTTTTAAAAAACAATTTAGAATACACATATAAAATTAATAAGACTAATGTTTTTCAATTTTCAACAAGTCTTTCTACTAATAGCATACCTCAAAGCGTTAACGTATTAACTGA
>CAZLXG010000008.1:0-45084 GCA_964563585.1 uncultured Flavobacteriaceae bacterium
TTTTTGTTTTAATCTGAAATGAATTAAGCAGTTCTAATGTTATTAAAAAATATACGTAATATTTCTTCTATAAATAAATCTCTCTAGTTATTATGAGAAAATATAAAGAATAGCATAGTTTTTATAATCGTAAAAACATGGCAGAATCTTAAATGTAATAAATAGTATGAAGTTATATTAAACAAAAAATCCCGTAAACAATGAAGTTTCGGGATTTTTTTGTGGTACCTCCAGGAATCGAACCAGGGACACATGGATTTTCAGTCCATTGCTCTACCAACTGAGCTAAGGTACCTCGCAAAGCGGTTGCAAATATATATTCATTTTTATTATTCGCCAAAGAAAGTAACAAAAAATTAAATCATTTTATTTTATTTATTTGTTATATGATTTCAATCATATTATTAAGTTAAATAAGAATAATTATTGTTTTTCATTTTGTAAATTTAACGTTTTGATAAGTAGGTATGAATTTAATTATAGATGTTGGCAATTCGTTTGTTAAACTTGCTGTTTTTAAGGATAGTAAATTGAAACGAAAAGATGTTATTAATCTTAATGATATTTTGAAGCATATTGATTCTCTAAAGCAGAAGTATAAATCAATAACTAAATCTATTATTTCGTCTGTAGGTAAATTAAAAGATAGCGATATCAGTTATATAGATAAACGTTTTGATTTATTGGTATTGAACTTTAATACTAAGTTGCCTTTTAAGAATAGTTATAAGACCCCAAAAACTTTAGGAATAGACAGAATCGCTTTGGTTAGTGCCTCTGTAGAACAATTCCCTGATAAAAACGTGCTAATTATAGATGCCGGAACTTGTATTACATACGATTTTGTAAACACTAAAAATGAATATTTTGGTGGAGCTATTTCTCCAGGAATACGTATGCGTTATCAATCTTTAAATAATTTAACTGCCAATTTACCGTTATTAGAAACGGAAACTCCAAATAATATTATAGGAAATTCAACAGAATCTTCAATACATTCAGGGGTTATACATGGCGTTTTAAAAGAAATTGATGGTGTTATTGGTGACTATGAACAAAAATATTCAGATTTAACAGTTATTTTAACAGGAGGAGATGCTAATTTCTTGTCTAAGCAATTAAAAAGTAGCATATTTGCCAATTCTAATTTTCTTTTAGAGGGACTGAATTTTATTTTACAATTTAACTCAAACTAATGATAAAAAAACTTGTAATAGTTTTTATTGCTGTATTTGCAATTCAAGGTAATGCCCAAGAAGGCACAGTTTCACCTTATTCGTTTTACGGTATTGGAAGCCTTAAATTTAAAGGTACAGTAGAAAACACAAGTATGGGCGGATTAAGTATTTATACAGATAGTATACATGTTAATCTGCGTAATCCAGCATCTTATGCGGGAGAGAATTTAACAATGTATAATAAAGAATCTAGACCAGTTAAGTTTTCTGTTGGAGGAAGTTATTCTAGCGTAAATTTAAAAAGCGCTACAGGTAGCGATAAGGCTTCAGCATCAACTTTTGATTATTTAGCGTTATCTATTCCTATGGGTAAATTTGGTTTTGGTTTTGGAATAATGCCATATTCTTCTGTTGGATATAAATTAGAGTCTGTTAATGAAAGCGGAGCTATTTTAAATAGATTTAGAGGCGAAGGTGGTGTTAACAGAACGTATTTAGGATTTGGTTATATGATAACTAAAGGATTAAGTATTGGTATTGATGCAAATTATAATTTTGGTAACATACAGAATAATACTATTGAGTTTGTATATGATAATGATGGAATACTTACTCAATATCAATCTCGAGAATCTAATAGATCAGATTTAAGTGGATTAAATTTTAATTTAGGGTTATCATATAGAACAATGCTAAATGAAAAACTAGAGTTTGTTTCTGGACTTACATTATCGCCAGAAAGTAATTTAACTTCAAAAAATGAACGATTATTTTCAACGATAACAATAAGTGGTGCAACTGGTCAAGAATTTGTTGTAAATACGGTTGAAGTTGATTTGGATGCAATTGGTTTAAAAGAAACAGAGTTAATATTACCGTCTAAATTCTCGTTTGGAGCTGGAATAGGGGAGCCAAGAAAATGGTTTTTAGGAGCAGAATATACATCACAAAAAACAAGTAATTTTTCTAATGCATTGTATAGTAGTAATGCTACAGAATTTGAAGATGCTTCAACTATTTCTTTTGGAGGTTTCTTTATACCGCAATACAATGCTTTTAATGGGTATTACAAACGTATCGTTTATAGAGCAGGTTTACGAATTGAAAAAACAGGATTAAAGATAAATAATGAATCGATAAAAGAGTTTGGCATATCTTTTGGAGTAGGATTACCAGTTGGAGACGTCAGATTGCTTTCTAATGCAAATTTAGGATTCGAAATTGGTAAACGAGGAACAACAAATAGTAACCTCATTCAAGAGGATTTTGTTAGCTTCAAATTAAGTTTATCTCTGAACGACAGATGGTTCAACAAAAGGAAATATGACTAACACGTAAATTATCATCATGAAAACAAAAATTACATTATTTATTGCAATACTCTTCTTAGGACTTAATATAAGTTTTGCGCAAACAGACCCTGAAAAGGATATGATAGATTTATCATTGATGGATCAGTCTGTTAAAAGCAAAAATTTTGATGCTGCTTATACTCCGTTTATGGAGTTAAGAGAAAGAAATCCTAAATATAGTAGAGCTATATATGCAAGTGGAGAAAAAATTTTAAAAGATAAAATCAAAAAATCTACTGATGCAGATAAAGTAGCTTTTGTTAATGATTTAATTAAGTTATGGGAAGAAAGAGCAATACATTTTGCTAGTAAAACTAAAAAAGGAGAGTATGCCGCAAAAGCAAGCCAACTAAAGTATGATAATAGAAAAGCATTAAATTTAACTAAGACAGAGTTGTATAATAGTTTTGATGACGCTTATACTTTAGATAAAGCAACGTTTACAAATCCACAAAGTTTATATACCTATTTTTCTTTAATGGTAGATTTGTTTGATGCTAAAGAAAAATCTGCAAAAGAATTATTTAACAAATATGATGATGTTGTAGAGAAAATTGAAGAGGAAGTTAAAAATTATTCTGAAAAACTTAATAAACTTGTTGCAAAAGATTCTACAGGGGCTACTTTAACAAAAAGAGAGAAAAGCATTAAAAGATCAAGTGAAAGTTATTTAAAAAATTACGATTTAATTTCAGGTAATATTGATGCAAAACTAGGTATAAGAGCAGATTGTTCAAACTTAATTCCATTATATGAAAGAGGCTTTGAGGAGTTTAAAAATGATGCTGTTTGGTTAAAACGTGCTGTAAGCAGAATGTTTAATAAAGAATGTACAGATGATCCGCTATACATTAAACTTGTAAAAGCATATGATGAAACTGCTCCATCAGCAGATACAAAATACTTTGTTGCTGGATTATTATTAAAAGATGGCAAAGAAACGGAAGCTATTAGTTACTTTCAACAATCATTTGATTTAGAAACTGATTCTTTCAAGAAATCAAAATTAGCATATAGAATTGGTTTAATTCTTAAAAAGAAAGGAAGAAAAGGTAAGGCAAGAGGATATTTTAGAAATGCTTTAAAGCTTAATCCATCAAATGGACGTCCGCATATAGCAATAGCTGCTATGTATGCATCTAGTGCAAATAGATGTGGAGACACTAACTTTAATAAAAGAGCGGTGTATTGGTTAGCTGCTGCTGAAGCTAAAAGAGCTTCTCGTGTAGATCCTACATTAAGAAAGGCTGCTGCGCAATTTGCGGCAAATTATTTATCTAAAGTACCATCAAGAGCTGAGATTTTTAGTGGAGATATGTCAGGAAAAGTAATTAGAATTGGTTGTTGGATTGGAGCTTCGGTTACAGTGCCAAAAATTTAAATGACAATAACACATAAACATAAAATACTAAATATAGTCACAGTAATTACTGTGACTATATTTTTTTCGTGTAAAGACAACTTTAAAGAAGTACAACAAATTGGTATATCAGAAAATGAACCTATTGGTGTTGCTGAAAATATTAATTTAAAATATACAGATTCTGGTAAGGTTAAGGCTGTTCTTATAAGCCCAAAAATGCTAGATTATTCTAATAGAGATTTTCCTTTTAGTGAATTTCCAGAAGGAATAGTACTTGATTTGTTTGATGATGAAAACAAATCGAGTGTCATTATTGCAGACTATGCTATTATTTATAATGAAACAGACCTGATTGATTTACAAGGTAACGTGAAAATAACAACACAAAAGAAGGATACTTTGTACGCAGAACAATTATTTTACGACCAGAAAAAAGAATGGTTATTTACCAATAAACCAGTGAAATTTAGAACGGGTTTAGATTTAATACATGGTAATGGTTTCGATTCTAATACAAAATTTACAAATGCAGAAGTGCTTGAAGTGACAGGACTTATTACCATTGATGAATAATTAAGAATATTTAAAATTTCGCTTTCCAATTTTAATTATCTTTACAGCACAATAAATTATCAAATGAAATATTCTAAAATTTTTCAATACGCTTATTTAGTTTTTGGCGCACTATTTTTATATGATGTTATAACAAAATATATGAATACAGGAGTTATTGCTTATGCATCATTATTACTTGGTTGTACAGCTGTTTTTATGTATTTCTTTAGAAAAAAGTTTAATAGAAGATTCGATAATAAAGACAACTCAAAATAAATGAGTCTTTATGTAATTATTATAATTGTATCATTAATTCTTTCCGCTTTTTTTTCGGGCATGGAGATTGCCTATATATCTTCAAACAAAATTCATATAGAAATTGAAAAGAAGCAAGAAGGATTTCTTTCAAAAACATTAAGTAAACTTACAGAAAAACCATCAAAATTTATAGCAACTATGCTTATTGGAAACAATATAGCTTTAGTGATTTATGGGTTTTTTATGGGTGATTTATTAGTTAATTGGTTTCAATCGATGTTGCCAACATCATCAGCTTTTTTAAACTATATACTAGATGATTTAAGTTTGCTTTCCCAAACCGTTATTTCTACACTAGTTATTTTAATTACTGCTGAGTTTTTGCCAAAAGTATTTTTTCAAATTTATTCAAACACATTAATTAAAGTTTTAGCATTTCCTGCATATGTATTTTATGTGTTGTTTTCTTTTATTTCAGATTTTGTTATTTGGATTTCGGATTTTGTTCTAATTTTTTTTTTAAAAACAGAAGGCGACCAAATACAATCGGTATTTACAAAAGTGGAGTTAGGAAATTACATAAGTGAGCAAATGGAATCTGTAGGAGAACAAGATGAAGTTGATACGGAAATACAAATTTTTCAGAATGCATTAGAATTTTCTGAAGTTAAAGCTCGAGAAGTTATGGTACCTAGAACTGAAATAATTGCTGTAGAAATTAACGAATCTGTTAAAACACTTAATACATTGTTTACGGATACAGGTTGCTCAAAAATTTTAGTATACAAAGAAACGGTCGACGATATTTTAGGTTATGTGCATGCTTTCGAGTTGTTTAAAAAGCCAAAAACCATAAAGTTAGCTATGTTTCCTGTAGAGTTTATTCCAGAAACGGTGCTTATTAAAGATGTACTAAATGTGCTTACTAAAAAGCGAACAAGTATGGCAGTGGTTTTAGATGAATATGGTGGGACTTCTGGAATTATGACGGTTGAAGATATTGTGGAAGAACTATTTGGGGAAATTGAAGATGAACATGATTCGGTTGATTTAATTGAAGAAAAAATTAATAATACGACATATACGTTTTCTGCACGTTTGGATGTAGATTATATAAACGAAACCTATAAATTGAATCTTCCAGAAGACGAAAATTATGAAACTTTAGGAGGTTTAATAGTGAATCATACAGAAGAAATCCCATCGCAAGAAGATGTTGTAGTTTTTGATGTATTTCAGTTCACAATTTTAGAAGTATCAAACACGAAAATAGACTTAGTAGAACTTAAACTTTTACAAGAAGATTAGTTTACTTAAGAATTAAGTAATTAATGCGACTTTCTTCTTTTATTATTAAGTAGAAAATGGTAATTTCGCGCACTGTGTTTTATTACTTTTTTAATAAAACCAATTATAATTATCAAATAAAAAAATTCATATAACAAATGGCAGTTTTAAATAAGATTAGACAACGTTCACTATTTTTAATACTAATAATAGCATTAGCGTTATTCTCTTTTGTATTAGCAGATTTATTTAAAAACAGTGATGCGCTTACGTCAAAATCACAGAATATTGTAGCTACAATTAATGGTAAAGACATAACTCGTGAAGATTTTTTACAAAAAGTTGAAGTAGCACAAAAACAAGCTGGAGCAACAGCAACAAATACACAAGTTATAAATCGTATTTGGGAGCAAGAAGTTAGAGAAGCTGTTATGAATACGCAATATGAAGAATTAGGTATTTCGGTAGAGAAAGATCAAATGCGGGATTTGTTAAGAACAGCGTTAGCTTCAAGTCCAGAGTTTTTAAATGAAGCGGGTTTATTTGATGAAAATAAAATGAACGAATATATTGCTAACTTAAAAGAAACATCTCCTGTTGGTTACCAAAGTTGGATTAATTATGAAAACCAATTAGCTTCAAATGCTTTACGTCAAAACTATTTTAATATGGTTAAAGCGGGTTTAACAGGTACTTTAGCTGAAGGTGAATTAGAGCATAAATTACAAGGAAATAAAGTAGATATTAAATATGTACAAGTACCGTTTTCATCTATTCCAGATAGTTCAATTACGGTTTCAAAATCTGATATTTCAGCATATATAAACAATAACAAAAAGCAATTTGAAGTTGAAGCATCAAGAGATATTAGCTATGTTGAGTTTAGAGAAATTGCTACAGTTGATGATGAAGATGCTATTAAAGCAGAACTTACTAGTTATATAAATGGTAGAGAAGTAGATGCTGATGGAAGAAAAGATGTTATTGAAGCCTTTTCAAAAATCACTAACGATGAAGATTATATAAACTTAATAGCAAATTCTGATATTAAATTCGATAATCGTTTTGTGTTTAAATCTGTTTTACCAACTGAAGTTGCTGATAGTATTTTTAATCTTAATGCAGGTGAAGTTTATGGGCCTTATAAACATGCAAATCACTTTAAAATTTCAAAAGTTATTGCAGTTAAGCAATTACCAGATTCTGCAAAAGTAAGACACATATTAATTCCGTTTTTAGGTTCTCAAAGTGCTGATGCAACAATTACACAAACTGAAGTACAGGCTAAAGTAACTGCTGATAGTCTTTTGACAGTTCTTAAATTAAACAAATCTAAATTTCCAGAATTTGTTAAAGATTTTTCTTCTGATAAAGGAAGTATTGAAAAAGAAGGTCGTTACGATTGGCATCCATATAATACAATGGTTTCAGAATTTAACGATTTTGAATTTGAAGGAAAAGTTGGAGATATTGGTGTTGTGAAAACAGCATTCGGGTTTCATATTATTGAAATTGAAGGACAGAAAAATAAAAAGAAAGCAATACAAGTAGGAACGATTGCACGTATAATAGAGCCATCTGAGGCAACTATATCAAAAGTATTTAGAGATGCTTCAAATTTTGAAATATCAGTTGCTGATAAAGATTATAGAGAAGTTGCAACAGAAAGTAAATATACTATTCGCCCAGTAAATGGTATTAAAGTATTAGATGAAAATATCCCAGGTGTTGGTAGTCAAAGACCAATAGTACGTTGGGCTTTTGAAAACGATGCTGAAGTTGGTGATGTAAAACGTTTTAATATTCCTAATGGTTATGCTATTGTACAAATAGTAGCAAAACATAAAGAAGGACTTATGCGTGTTGAAGATGCTTCTGCAACTGCTTTACCAGCTATTCGTAAAGAGAAGAAAGCGCAAATGATTAGAGATAGAGTATCTGCTAAAACATTAGAAGATTTAGCTGCTGCAGAAAGCACAACAGTTAGAACTGCTTCTGCTATTAATATGAAAACTCCAACACTTTCTGGAGCAGGAAGAGAGCCAATAATAATTGGGTCTGCTTTTGGTTTAAATGAAGGTGAAACTTCTGGATTAATTGATGGTGTAAATGGTGTTTATATGGTGCAAGTAACTAAAGTAATACCAGCTGTTGAGTTAGATAATTATCAAACTTTTGCTAATCAAATTGAAAAGCGTAAAGCAAGTGTTGTTATTTCAAAATTGTACAACGCTTTAAAAGAAGCTGCGGAAATTGAAGATAATAGAGCTATAACTCAGGTTCAATAAGAACTAAAAAATATAAAGTATAAAAAAGCCTCGTTTATCGAGGCTTTTTTATACTTTATAATACCATATCCTTGTAAGGAATAACAGTGTTAAAGCCTTTGGTTTTAAAATAAGCAGTTGGGTTTTCTTTTGATGTTGCTAATACAAAATCGCCACCCCAAGCCCCAAGGCTTTTAATGTTTCCTTTAAAATCGTTAAAGAATAAATCTTTAACAAGTTTCTGTTTTATTATTTTTGAAATAATTTGCTCGTGAGTTGTTATTAATTTTTCAAATGTTTCTAAAGAATTACAAGTAATTATTTTAGAAGTAATATCACTAATTTCAGAAATAGCAGAACTTGAGGCTTCTTTGTTTGCATTATAATGCTTAATGCCTTTTCTACTGTTTTGTTTTTTATTTAAAAAAACGAAATATAAATGTTCTGTAAATGAAGGATTAAATTCTATTTCTTGAATGTTTCTTTTTTTGTCATTTCGAGTATCATGAGAAATCTCATCCAAATTATTAAATAGTTGATACGTAATTGGACTGTTATGTTGTGTGCAAGCAATATCGTAACCGCTGCCATCAAATGTGTTTCTTAAAAGCGAATAAGCATCAACTTCTGCCCATTGAGCAATATTGTTAATTAATGTTGATGATGTACCTAGTCCCCAATTTTTTGAAAAATCTAATTCGGTTGTAATTTTGAAACCTTTATTCGAAGCTAAAAAACTTGGATTTAGTTTTTTAGCTTCATTTAATATTTGAGTAAGTCTATTTGAAATGTCGTCATTACGAGAAGTATGTGGCGAAGTAATCTCTTCAATTAAAAATTCATTTTCAAACCAAACATTTTTTTCTTCATCTAAACTTGTCCAAATAATTTTCGGTTCTTCAATAGGTTCTACTTTTAACGATTGTCCGTATTTTGTAGGCATAGCAAGAGATAATGCGCCATCAAGCACTACATATTCTCCAGTGAGTAAAAGTTTTCCGTTGCTGTAGTACTTCTGCATTCGTTAATTGTTATTCGTCAATCGTAAATTTTCTATAGCTTCAACAACCGCACTATGAGTTACAGTATGCGTTTTAAAATGTTCAGTCAATAAAACCTTTTCATTATCATTGGCTTTAAACTGATTAAGAATATTCATTAAATGCATTTTCATGTGTCCTTGTTGAATACCAGTTGTAGTTAACGAACGTAATGCTCCAAAATTTTGAGCTAAACCAGCAACTGCAACTATTTGCATCAGTTCTTTAGCAGATGGATTATGTAATAATTCTAAAGCAAATTTAACTAAAGGATGTAAACCTGTAAGTCCGCCTACGGTTCCAAGTGCCAATGGGATTTCCATCCAAAAGGTAAATACGCCATTTTCAACCTTAGCATGCGTTAAACTGCTGTAATTTCCGTTTCTTGAAGCATAAGCATGTACGCCAGCTTCAACCGCTCTAAAATCATTTCCTGTTGCTAAAACCACGGCATCAATACCATTCATAATACCTTTATTGTGTGTTACGGCTCTGTATGGTTCAACTTCAGCAATATTAACAGCTTGAATAAATTTATTGGCAAATTCTTCAGATGAAATAGAATCATCTTCATTTAAATCTTCAACCTTACAACTTACTTCTGCTCTCACTAAACAGTCTGGAACATAGTTTGATAAAATGCTCATTACTATTTGAATCTGTTTTTCTTCATTTGAAAACTCTTCAAATAATAAAGCTTCACTTTTAAAGGTTTTAGAAAACTGCTCTAAACACGAATTTATAAAATTTGCGCCCATTGCATCTAGCGTTTCAAAAGATGCATGCAATTGGTAATAGCCTTTTATATTTTTAGTTTTATTTCGTAATTCAATATCAATAATGCCACCGCCACGAGCTTCCATATTCTTAGTTATAGATTTTGTATCACTACTAAGTTTTGGTTTCACTTGACTGAAAAAGTGTTGTAAATGCTTAAAATCACCATGATACATAAAATGAACTTGCCCAATTTTTGTGGTAGAAATCACTTTAGTTTTAAAGCCGCCTCTATCTAACCAAAATTTTGCAGCTTTACTTGCCGCAGCCACAACCGAGCTTTCTTCAATAGCCATGGGTATGGTATAAAGTTTGTTGTTAATTAAAAAATTTGGCGCAACACCAAGTGGTAAAAAATAGTTAGTAATGGTGTTTTCAATAAACTCATCATGCAATTGTTGTAGTTTTTCATCGCTACTCCAATATTGTTTTAAAACACGTTTTGCGTTTTCAGTATTTGAAAAGTAAGTATTAACAATCCAGTCTATTTTTTTAGACTTAGAAAGTTTTGAAAACCCCGAAATAGTTTTACTCATTGTAAGCTGTTTTACATCGCAAATATACTACAACTAGGTTTTAGTTGTATTATGCTTTTAAATGTTAAATTCAAGCGAATTTAAGTGTTAATATTTAGGGTTTTTTGAAGAATTTTTAGTAAACTTGGAAAGTTTTATTAAAAATGCAATAAATAATTGAATTTGCCTTAATTAAAACAATTTTAGAATTTTTTAATAGTCTGAATTACATAATTATAACAACAAACTCACACAGAATAAAATAAACACATGAAATATCTCAAACTCCCTATTATAGTTTGTTTTTTAACAACAACATTATTTTTTGCACAAACCAAAGAAATTTCACTTGAAGAAATCTGGAATGGTACGTTTAGAACCGAACGTATGGATGTATTACATTCCATGAAAAATGGACAAGAATATTCAATATTAAATTTTGATAGAGAAACCCGTTCAACAGCTATTGATATATACGATTACAAAACGTTAAGTAAAATTGAAACATTAGTAAATTCTACAGATATTGAGGAATTAAAGTATTTTTCGGATTATACATTTAGTAAAGATGAAAGCAAAATTATTTTGGCTACAAATGAAGAATCAATTTTTCGTCGTTCGTCACTAGGTAACTATTATGTGTACAATACTAAAGACAAATCGGTAAGTTTAATTGCTGATGAAAAAATTCAAGAGCCAACCTTTTCTCCAGATGGCAATAAAGTTGCTTATGGATTAAATAATAATTTATATGTAAAAGATTTGCAATCGGGTACAACCACACAAATTACGTTTGATGGTGAAAAGAATGCAACAATAAATGGTATTACTGATTGGGTTTACGAAGAAGAATTCGCATTTGTACGTGCATTCGATTGGAATAAAGCAAGTAATAAAATTGCTTTTTTACGTTTTGATGAAACTAAAGTTCCAGAATTCTCAATGGATGTTTATGGTACAGCATTATATCAAACACAGCAAGTATTTAAATACCCAAAAGCAGGTGAGGCTAACTCGGTTGTGTCACTTCATATTTATAATGTAGAAACTAATAAAGCTTACGAAGTTAAAGTAGATAAAGCATATAGCGATTTTTATATTCCACGAATTGAATGGACAAATAATGCAGATATTTTAAGTGCGCAATACATGAATAGACATCAAAATGAGTTGGATTTATGGATGATTAATGCAAAAACAAATACTTCAAAATTAACACTTGCTGAAAGAGATGATGCTTATATTGATGTAACAGATAATCTTACATTTTTAAAAGACAATAGTTTTATTTGGACGAGTGAAAAAGATGGCTATAATCATATTTATCATTATTCAAATGAAGGAAACTTAATAAATCAAATTACAAAAGGAAATTGGGAGATAACTAATTATTATGGCTATGATAAGAAAACGAATAAGATTTTTTATCAATCTGTAGAAAATGGTTCTATAAATCGTGATGTGTATTCGGTTAAACTTAATGGGCGTAATAAAACAAGATTAACAAAAAGTGAAGGAACAAACGGCGCATCTTTTAGTGCTGATTTTTCATACTTTATTAATACATTTTCTAGCGCAACTACACCGCCAGAATATACGTTGAATAGTGCTGCATCAGGAAATCTTATAAAAAGTATTAAGGATAACGATGTGTTATCAAAAAACTTAACAGACTATAAAACATCAAAAAAAGAGTTTAGTACGATTCATATAAATGGATATGATTTAAACATGTGGATGATAAAACCGGCTAATTTTGATGCCTCAAAAGAACATCCATTATTTATGTATCAATATTCTGGTCCAGGGTCACAGCAAGTTGCGAACCGTTGGAATGGAGCAAACGATTATTGGTATCAATATTTAGCACAACAGGGATATATTGTAGCTTGTGTTGACGGACGCGGGACTGGTTTTAAAGGTGCTGAGTTTAAAAAAATGACTCAAAATCAACTTGGTAAATATGAGGTCGAAGACCAAATAGAAGCAGCAAAACAATTAGGAGAATTACCATATATTGATGCTAGTAGAATAGGAATTTGGGGTTGGAGTTATGGTGGTTTTATGAGTAGTAATGCATTATTTAAAGGAAACGATGTGTTTAAAATGGCAATTGCTGTTGCACCAGTAAGTAGCTGGAGATTCTACGATACTATTTATACTGAGCGCTATATGGCAACACCACAAGAAAATGCTAGTGGTTATGATGATAATTCACCAATTAATCATGTTGATAAACTTAAAGGTGATTTTCTGTTAATTCATGGTTCTGGAGATGATAATGTACATTTACAAAACACAATGCGTTTAGTGGAAGCTTTAATTCAAGCAGATAAACAATTTGATTGGGGTGTATATCCAGATAAAAATCATGGTATTTATGGAGGTAATACAAGATTACATCTTTATAAGAAAATGACTAATTTTATAAATGCGAAACTTGGAGATAAAATTGAAAAGTCTAAAGAAAAAGAAGTTAAAGAAGTGAAAATTAAAGGGTAAAAATACTAACTAATAATTATATATGGCAGATACAATAGAAAACCAAGAACAAAACGAATTATTCGGACACCCAAAAGGGCTATTTTACTTATTTTTTGCAGAACTGTGGGAACGTTTTAGTTTCTATGGAATGAGAGCATTATTAATGCTTTACATGGTACAAGAAATATTTCAAGCTTTGGAAAAAAGAGATATTGCAGCGGCTGCAGTATATGCCTCATATGGTTCTTTAGTATATGCCTCAACAGTAATTGGAGGTCGAATATCAGATAAAATACTTGGTATGCGTAGCTCTATTTTTTTAGGCGGAATTTTAATGGCAATTGGTCATTTTGTTTTAGCAATTGAAAATGATATTGCTTTCTTTTTAGCATTATCTTTTATTATTGTTGGTAATGGTTTTTTTAAACCTAATATTTCAACATTTGTAGGTTCTTTATATAAAGATGGGGATCGAAGAAAAGATTCTGGTTTTACCATTTTTTATATGGGAATTAATATTGGCGGTTTTGCTGCGCCTCTTTTATGTGGTTGGTTAGCTGCTGAATATGGTTGGCATTACGGTTTTGGATTGGCTGGAATAGGAATGCTTGTTGGGTTGATTTTCTTTTGGAATGGAATACAAAAAAATGTTTTTGGAGATAGAGGTTTACCCCCAAGTAAAGAAGTTTATAGAAAGAAAATATTAGGAATCCCTCAAAATACTTTTATCCCTATTATTGCTTTTTTATGTACTCCATTAATCGCATATATTCTAGCGTCTTATAAAGCAATTGCTGGAGGAAGCACTTTTTTAGGTGATCAAAATTATGTAAACTTAATTTTTAAACTTATTGGAGTTGGTATAGTTATTTATATGGGAATAATTATTTCTAAGTCAACTTCAGATGAACGTAAAAAATTAATTATGGCTTTATTAATTACGTTTTTCATGACACTTTTTTGGGGTTTTCATGAATTATCTGGAAGTGTAATTACTTTATTTGCAGATAGAAATGTTGATTTAGAGGGTATTATGAATGCTAGTCAAACGAATTCTTTAAATTCGTTAGTAATTATTGCTTTATCAATTCCTATTTCTTTATTATGGGCTTATCTTTCTAAAAGAAATTTAAATCCTAGAACACCATACAAATTTGGGTTAGGTTTAGTTTTAGCAGGTGCAAGTTTTTATATCTTATCTATGAGTGGAGCAAGTGCTGATGAAAACGGAATGGTACCTTTTGCTTATTTATTTATTATGTATTTTATTTTATCAATTGGAGAACTATTTATGTCTCCTGTTGGGTTATCAAAAATCACAGATTTATCGCCAAAAAGAATTGTAGCTTTTATGATGGGAGTTTGGTTTTTATCATCTGCTTTTGCATTCCAAATTGTAGGTTTTATATCTAAACAATTAGCTATTGAAAGTACAGATGTAAATGTTGGAGGTTTAGATACTTTAAGTACATATACAGATGGATTTAATTTAATTGCTATGTATTCTCTTGGAGCAGGAGCAATTGTTTTATTATTCTCTCCATTAATGAAAAAACTAATGGGTAACGTACATTAAAAACACAATAACAAAACCTCATAAACTATAATTTATGAGGTTTTTTGTTTTTTTAAATTAACTATTATGAAAGTTACAACAGTTAACGAAGAATTTAGTTTATTAAATCACAAGCCAGCCTTATATGTTTTGTTCTTTACAGAAATGTGGGAGCGTTTTTCCTATTACGGAATGCGAGCTATTTTTGTATTATTCTTAGTAAAAAGTTGGGACTGGAGTAATGAAAGAGCCGTAGGCTTATTAGCAATCTATACAAGTACAGTATATTTAACTCCAATAATTGGTGGTTTTCTAGCAGATAAGTTTTTAGGTTATCAAAAAGCCGTTGCTCTTGGAGCTTTAGCAATGACTCTTGGACATGCATCTATGGCAATGGAAACAGAAACGACTTTGTATCTAGGTATAGGGCTTTTAATTATTGGGAACGGTTTGTTTAAACCAAACGTTACTTCAATAGTTAGTGGATTGTATGATAAATATCCAGATAGAAAAGATGGAGCTTTTACCATTTTTTATATGGGAGTTAACGCTGGTGGTTTTTTAGGCGTTTTATTGTGTGGTTTTTTAGCTAGTAATTTAAGCTATTCATGGGGATTTGGTTTGGCAGGAATTTTTATGTTTTTAGGAACTTTACAGTTTTGGTTTGGGAAAATGATTTTTGAAAACGTTGGTGTTTCTCCAAGTAAAAAAAATGATTTATCTGATGCCATAGAAAAAGTTGAAACTAACGCAGAAAAAGTGTCGTCGAATGTACAAAGAGATAGATATCTTGTTGTGGGGCTTTTAGCTTTTTTTACAATCTTTTTTTGGGCAGCATTTGAACAAGCAAGTGGTTCTATGACCATTTTTGCAAGTGATTATACTCAGCGTACATTAGAAGGAAATGCAGCGTTAATTTTTAAAATTGTTGATGTTTTAGTTTCTACAATTCCTTTGATAATAATATCGTGGGTTTTATTAAAATTATTTGGACAAACCTTTAAAAAAATATCTTTGTCTAATATTATTTTAGGGTTTAGTTTTTTAAGTATTTGGGCTATTGTAATTTGGAAATTGAGTATTATTATTCCAAAAGAGAATGCAGAAATAGAAGCTTCTTGGTTTTTAATTTTAAACTCATTGTTTATCATTTTTTTAGCACCATTATTTTCTAAATGGTGGGAAAGTAAATTTAATCCTTCTGCTGCTGTGAAATTTGGAATAGGAATGTTGCTTTTAGGAATTGGTTTTGGAGCTTTAGCTTATGGTTCTAGTGGAATACCACAAGGAGCAAAAACGGCATCTGTAAGTTTAATTTGGTTAGTTATTGCGTATTTATTTCATACCATGGGAGAGCTTTGTATTTCTCCAGTAGGACTTTCTTATGTTTCTAAATTAGTACCACCAAAAAAAATAGGAATGATGTTTGGTGTTTGGTATTTAGTTAATTTTATTGGAAATCTTTCTGCAGGAACTATAGGTAAATATATTGACACTATTGTAGAACAACATTCTATGTCTTACTTCTTTTTAATTTTCACTATTATTCCAGCAGTTGTTGGATTTATTTTTTTAGTATTAAATCCAATAATAAAAAAACTAATGCATGGTATACGTTAATCGAAAAAATAATTAAAAAGCTTCAAATTTAGAGCTTTTTTTGTAAGTTCGGCATACCATTTGCTACAAATCTAATTATGAAAAAGATACTATTTATATTGTTTTTAGCTGTTTTCACTACAGTTAACACTTATGCTCAAGAGATAAATTGGGTAACTTTTCAAGAGGCTTTAGAGCTTCAAAAGAAAACTCCAAAAAAAATTATGATGGATGTTTATACCAATTGGTGTGGTCCATGTAAAATGCTAGATAGAAATACATTTCAAAATAAAGATGTAGCTAACTATGTAAATGAACATTACTATGCCGTAAAATTTAATGGTGAAGGTAACGACGTTGTAAGTTATAAAGAAAAGTCGTTTACAAATCCTAGATATAATCCAGCAAATGCGAATAGACGTAATTCTGCGCATCAATTAGCAGGATATTTACAAATTAGTGCATATCCAACCATTGTGTTTTTTGATAATAAAGGCGAAGTTATTGCGCCAATAAGAGGTTATCAAACACCACCGCAACTTGAGTTGTATTTAAAAATGTTTAAAGATGATATGCATATAGAAATGAATACTCAGGACAAATTTAATGCTTATTACAAAGCTTTTAAGGCTGAGTTTAAGAGTTAGTAGTTGGTCAGGTTGAGCGCAGTCGAAACCTAATAATCGATAATAAAAGCTCCTTTTTTGCCAGTTTGGTGAAAAGGGAGTTTTCTTTTTTTACAAATACGTTCCCATCTTTCAACATACGACCTATAATTACTGCCATCTGCAATAATGTATTTTGGTTTTATAGAATCTATTAACCGATTCAAATTTATTTTAGGCGATTGCCGTAGCAACACATAATCAGGATTAAACAGTTTTATGTTGTAAACACCTAGACTATCAATAACTAAAAGTCTTTTACCATCCAGTACATATAAAGGTTGTAGTGAATCTTCCTCAATAGTTTTTATATGATTTCCGACGGTGTAATTTTTAATAATTTTGTTTTTAGCTTTGGTCAAGCTATCAAAATCATGAGCCACCATTATTTTGTTATTTGCGGTGTTTCCAATCAAACTATACCTGCTTTTATGAAATATAATAAATTGGTTTGACGGTTTGTTATATGCCGTATAAATAAAAGTACATTGCATATATAATACTGCAATTAGTAACAATTTTAAATTCGAAAAACTTCTTTTTTTGAAGAGTTTTATAAGAGAAATAATAACTAAATAAGAAGCTATTACATACAAAAGGCTAAATGAAATGCTTTTAAATAAAAACTGGTCTTGCTGTGAAATCCATCCAACAAAATTATTCATTAAGCTAATAATACTTCCGTAGATGTTTGCTAGAAAGTTTGGCAGAATATTTAATAAAGCTAAAAATATAACGAAAATACCAAATCCTAAAATAATACCTAAAGCAGGAATAATAACTAAGTTAGATAAGAAAAACAATCCTGGAACCTGATGGAAATAATATAAGCTAATAGGAATTACACCAAACTGTGCAGAAATAGTTATGGTTAAAGTATGCCAATAAAAACGTAAAATTTTAGATTTTGGTTTCCATAATTTATATAATAATGGGTCGATTGAAACAATAGCAAAAACAGCCAAATAACTTAACTGAAAACCAACATCGAACAAAAACATAGGTTTAAAAAGCAATATTATAAATATAGATATTGCTAATGTGTTGTAAATGTTTGTTGGTCGTTTTAAACTCATAGCAATCGCCACAATACTAAACATAGTTGCTGCTCTAGTTACCGAAGCCGATAATCCTGCTATTAAAGCAAAACACCAAAGCAACGTAACAAGTATTATGGTCTTGATAAGTTTTCCGTGTTTAAAACGCTCTAGAGGATTGAAAATAAACATTAAAATTAGTAGAATAATACCAACGTGTAATCCAGAAACTGCCAAAATATGTATTGCTCCAGCATTGGTGTAACTGGTGTAAACGTCCTCGCTAATATCTTGTCGTTGTCCTAATAAAAGCGCATTAATAATAGCGAGTTCGTCAGGTTTAAATGAGTATTTTTTTAATTTTAAGTTGATATGATTTCTAACATCATCAGCAATACCAAACAATGTTTTTTGTTGAGAATTTATTTTTAAAAGTGATTGATTGTTTACGGAAATTTGATGGTAGATATATTTCTTCTCAAGATATTTTTTATAGTTGAATTGATTAGGATTTAAAGGATTGTTTAAATCTTTAAAAACAGTTTTAGTAATAAGAATATTATCAACTTTTAATGTCTGTAGCGTTGAATCTTTTTGAATGTTTAATAACGATTTTCCTGATACAGTTTCGTTATCAATATTTAAAATATCAATCACATATTTATCATAATAAGTATTAGGTTTTAAAACCTCTCTAATTCTAAATGTGATGGTTTTTATAGAGCCTTTTTTAAATGAATTATGATGCGTATAATGATTTAAAAAGTTTTTTTGATTATGAAAGTTAGTCGTTAATATTCCAATAAAAATCATTAAAATATAAGCAGAAAGTCCAAGCCAAATCGTTTTAGTAAATTGTTTTCTTGCAACTATAAAAGCAACAAATAAAAGTACTAAAAAAGAAGCGGTAATGTATAAAGTTAATGGAATTAAGAACGTGAAGAAATACGCAATGGCGATACCAATAATTAGGCAACAGGTTAATTTAATTATAGTGAAATTGAGTAATTTCATATTGTTGTAAGATAAAAAATATCTTATAGAATGTTACGAGCTTCAAAAAAAGCTTTATGCCAGTAATCTTCATTTAACCAAGATGTTATTACACCTTTACTGCTTGTGGCATGTATAAATTGAATGTTTTTGTTTTTTATGGAAACAATTAACCCAACATGATTAATCGAGTTTCTTCTATTGCCTGTTTTAAAAAACAGTAAATCGCCTTTAACTACATTTTTCAACGAAATTTTATTTCCGCGTTTTGCCATATCTCTCGATATTCGTGGTAAAAAAATATCATAAGCTTTAAAAGATTCAAAAACTAAACCCGAGCAATCCATTCCTTTTTTTGTAGTTCCGCCCCATTTATAACGAACACCTTTAAATTGGTTGGCATATTCAATAATGTTTTCTGCTTTAGAATTTGATTTAATAACAGTTTTTGTTGAACTACTTTTTTTAGATATTTTGGAAGATTTACAACTACTAAAACTTGAAATAATGAGAAGTAAAATAAGAATATTTCTCATAAATTAATTAAGCTTTTATCGATTTATAAATCAAATTAGCAGTTTTCTCACTTGCGCCTTTACCGCCAAGTTTTTTTTCTAAATCGTAATAATCTGAAAAAAGTTTAACACGATTAGATTCATCTAGTATGCGCTCAAGTTCTTCTTTAAGGCGATTTTTATTGAAATCATTTTGAATAAGTTCCGTAACAACTTCTTTATCCATAATTAAATTTACCAATGAAATGTATTTTAATGTAATGATGCGTTTTGCTATTTGATATGAAATATTACTGCCTTTATAGCAAACCACTTGCGGAACTTTAAATAATGCAGCTTCTAAAGTAGCAGTTCCAGAAGTAACCAAAGTAGCAGTAGAAACACTTAATAAATCGTAAGTTTTATTATCTACAAAACTAATATTGGAGTGTTTTATAAACGTTTTGTAAAATTCAAAATCTTGACTTGGCGCACCCGCAATTACAAATTGATAGTCAGGGAAATCATCAATCAAACTCAGCATTACGGAAAGCATTTTTTTAATTTCCTGTTTTCTGCTTCCAGGTAAAAGTGCAATAATGGGTTTGTTGTTAAGTTTATGAGCATTTCTAAATTCTTGCTCATCGACTTGATTTCTGTCGGCTATAGCATCAATTAAAGGGTGACCAACAAAATTCACATCATAATCAAAATTGTCTTTGTAAAATGCTTTTTCAAAAGGAAGAATAACATACATTGCATCAACATCTCTTTTTATTTTATGTACACGTTTAGCACGAGACGCCCAAACCTGCGGCGATACATAATAATTGGTTTTAAAGCCTTTTTGTTTCGCCCATTTTGCAATACGTAAATTAAAACCAGAATTATCAATAAAAATAATAACATCAGGTTTATAAGTTTCAATATCTTTTTTACAAAAGGAAATATCTTTATAAATGGAAGAAAGGTTCATGATAACCTCAATAAACCCCATAAACGAACGTTCTTTATAATGTTTTACAAGTGTGCCGCCAACATGTTGCATAAGGTCGCCACCCCAAAACCTAAAATTAGCATTTACATCTACTTTTTGTAATGCTTTCATTAGGTTTGAGCCATGTAAATCGCCCGATGCTTCACCGGAAACAATGTAATAGTTCATTTAAAAAAGTTTAAAAACAAACGTAAAAATAGCAATAAAAACAGTAATTAATAACACGCCGCGCGCACGATAATCTTGTTTCTTTTTAATAAAAACAAAGAAAGCTGCAAGATTTAAAACAGCACCTAAACTTATTAATTTTCCTAAAAAACCTTCGACTGAAGCTGCTTTTATTACTATTGTAAAATCATCACCTTTGCCTAAAAGTGTTGCAGCTAAAAACAAACCGATGGCATTGGCAATTAAACCAACAAACATGCCTATAAAAATTTCTTTTTTCATTTATTCTAAATCTGTTTCAGTATTATTTAAATCCCAAGTGTTTAGGGTTTTTATATGTTGATGTGCAGTTAAATCGAATTGTGTTGGTGTTACTGAAACATAATTGTTTTCCAAAGCCCATTCATCAGTATCTTCACCATCATCTAAGTTAACAAATTTACCAGAAAGCCAATAATAATCTTTTCCTAAGGGACTTGTTCTTTTATCAAATTCTTCAACCCAATTAGACTTTGCTTGTCGGCATATTTTAATGCCTTTTATGTTATTTTCTGATGTATTCGGAATATTCACGTTTAATACAACACCATTTGGTAGGCCTTCTTTTAAAACGTTTTTAGCAACTTTTTTCACATACTTTTTTGTGACATCAAAATTAGCTTCCCAATCATAATTAAGCAACGAGAAACCAATGGCGGGAATACCTTCAATTCCAGCTTCTAATGCAGCACTCATTGTGCCAGAATAAATCACATTTATAGCCGAATTAGATCCATGATTAATTCCAGAAACACACAAATCGGGTTTTCTATCTAAAATTTCTCTTATGGCTAATTTTACACAATCTGCGGGTGTACCAGAGCAACTATATTCTTTTTGCGGACCCTTACTAGCTTTTATTTGTTGTACATAAAGTGTAGAATCTATAGTAATGGCGTGTCCCATACCGCTTTGTGGGCTGTCGGGCGCAACAACAACAACGTCTCCAATGGAATTCATTACAGATATTAAAGCCCTAAGTCCAGGAGCATTAATACCATCATCGTTAGTTACTAAAATAAGGGGTCTTTTAGCCATAGTTTGCTTAAAAAGTATCGCTAAAATACATAATTTCCTTTGTAAACACTTAATTTCTTTGGTTTAACAAAAAATTAGTAGCAATTGCCTTTATTGGCATGGTTTTTTCTTTATTTTAGTAAAAATAATGTATTACTATTTATTTGGCGGCTACAAATTAATATAGCCCAAAAACGAAAAATAACAGATGAAAAATATTATGAAAAGGAATTATAAAGTTTTATTGTTAATGCTATTGCTTGCTTTTGCATCATGTAGTTTTACTACTAAAACATTTGAAGATCCTGATAAAGATAAATTACTAATTCAGATTATTACGTATGTATTGCAACAAGGACATTTTGATCCTATCGCTATGGATGATGCGTTTTCTGAGGAATTGTTTTCGGATTATATAGAAACTATCGATCCTGTAAAGCGTTATTTTTATGAATCGGATTATAAAGATTTCGAAAAATATAAATTAACAATTGATGACCAGTTAAAGGTGTCTGATATTACTTTTTTCAATGTAACTCACGAGCGTATGTTGAAACGTATTGACGAAGCTAAAGAGATTTATAAAGAGGTATTATCACAACCTTTCAATTATACAATTGATGAAACATTTAATAACGATTTTGAGCATAGTAGTTATGTGAAAAACAAAAAGGAAATGAAAGAACGTTGGAGAAAACAACTTAAGTTCTCTACACTTACCAATTATGATGATATTTATAGTCAAGAAAGATCTCATAAAAAGAGAGACGCGTCATACATTATGAAGACAGAGCAAGTTATTGAAAAAAAAGCTCGTGAAGCGACATTAAAATCTCTTAATGTGTTTTTTAATGATTACATAGATGATAAGCAACGCGAAGATTATTTTGCAGAATATGTAAATGCAATTGTTGAGGAGTTCGATCCGCATACGTATTATTTAGCTCCAAAGGGGAAAGAAGATTTCGATATGCGTATGTCTGGGAAGTTAGAAGGCATTGGTGCGCGACTTCAAAAAAGAATGGATTATATTAAAATAGTTGAGCTTATTTCTGGAGGTCCAGCATGGCGAGGTAAAGAATTGGAGGTAGAAGATATTATTTTAAAGGTTAGACAAGAAAATGAAGATTTGCCTGTAGATATTGTTGGTATGCGAATCAATGATGCTATAAAATTTATTAAAGGGCCAAAAGGCACGAAAGTAACATTAACCATTAAAAAAGTTGATGGTACGATTAAAGATGTTACCATTACAAGAGATATAGTTCAATTAGTCGAAACCTATGCAAAATCTTCTATGGTTGATAAAAATGACAAAAAATTTGGTGTTATCAATTTGCCAGCGTTTTATGTAGATTTTAATGATTATAAAAATATTAATGCAGCTACAGATGTTAAAAAAGAAATTGAGCGTTTAAAGGCTGAAGGTATGGAAGGTTTAGTACTAGATTTACGAAACAATGGTGGCGGTTCGTTGCCAACAGTTGTAGACATGGCAGGTTTATTTATTAAAGAAGGTCCAATTGTACAAGTGCGTTCTACAGGTAAAGCTAAAGAGGTTTTAAAAGACAAAGATAGATCTATAGTTTGGGATGGTCCATTAGTGATTTTGGTTAATGAAATTTCAGCTTCTGCATCCGAAATTATGGCAGCAGCAATGCAAGATTATAAACGTGCTATAATTATTGGAAGTGAACAAACCTATGGTAAAGGTACCGTTCAAAATGTAATGAATTTAAACAATTTGGTAAGAAGTAACACTGCTGGAGATTTTGGTGCTTTAGCGCTAACAACTCAAAAGTATTATAGAATTAATGGCGGTTCGGTACAATTAGAAGGTGTGAAAAGTGATGTAAAAGTACCAGGACGTTTTAGTTTTATTGATGTAGGTGAAAAAGATAAAGAAAATCCATTGCCATGGGATGAAATTGATGCTGCGGAATATACTGTTTGGGATAGTTATTTTGATTACGACAAAACTATTAGCATGAGTAAAGAGCGTATGAGTAATAACGAGCAATTAAAGCTTATTGAAGAAAATGCGAAGTGGGTAAAAACAAAGATTGATGAAACTATTTTTTCTTTGAATTATGAAAAATATAAAGCAAAAATTAATCTAAATGAATTGGAATCGAAACGGTTTGATGCTATTTCAGATTATAAAACAAATTTAACGTTTGAGTCGTTAGCTTATGAAAAACAACTTTTTGTAAGTGATACTACCGATTTAAAAGAAAAGCGAGATAGATGGCATTTAAGTTTAAGTAAAGATGTATATATTGAAGAAGCTTTAAATGTATTAGAAGATTTAAAAATGACTTACGCTATTAAAAAAGTAGCAACAGTAAAAGATTAAAACGTTTATGAGTAATAAACCAAACTCATTAAAACAATTAGCGCTCCAGAAGTTTAAGAAAAACTTTTGGGGCGTTTTTAGTTTGTATTTTATTATTTTGGTTGGTTTAGTATCGGTGTTTGCTTATGTTTTTGCACCCGATAATTCTCAGCATGCCAATCAAATGCATTTATCAATTCATTCAAAAAGACCAGGTTTTAAGGTTAATATGCTAACCATTCCATCACAATTAAGAACCAAGCAAAGTAGTTTTGACAAAATTTTCTTTGGAAAGAAAAATAGTGATACCGAAATTCCTATTTCAGAATTCAATATAAAAGATGATGTATTAAATTATATTGAGTATGCTTCAGATGGTTTAGAAGGTGAAGAAAAAGTAATCAACCTAAACGTGTTTCCTAATAATTCAGTTGATGGTTTTATAAAAGAAAAGAAGTTCTTTTTCGGAACCGATAAATATGGTCGCGATTTATTAAGTCGTGTTTTAGTTGGTGCCAGAATTTCATTTTTTATAGGTTTTGTAGCAGTTTTTATTTCGTTATTAATTGGCATTTTTATGGGAAGCGTTGCAGGGTATTTTGGAGGAAAAGTTGATGCTGTAATCATGTGGATTATTAATGTGACATGGTCTATACCAACATTATTGCTTGTAATTGCTATTACTTTAGCTTTAGGAAAAGGTTTTTGGCAAGTGTTTATTGCGGTTGGGCTTACCATGTGGGTTGAAGTTGCTAGAGTGGTACGTGGACAAATAATTAGTACCAAAGAAATGCAATATGTTACAGCGGCAAGAGCTTTAGGATTTAATGACTTTAGAATAATTACCAAACATATTTTACCCAATATTATGGCGCCAGTTATTGTGATTTCGGCAGCTAATTTTGCAGGAGCTATTTTAATTGAAAGCGGACTTAGTTTTTTAGGTATTGGTGCACAACCACCAATGGCAAGTTGGGGAGCGATGATTAAAGACCACTACAATTATATTATTTTAGGAAAACCTTATTTAGCTATTATACCAGGACTTTGTATTATGAGTTTGGTAATGGCATTTATGCTTATAGGTAATGCTTTACGTGATGCTTTGGATGTGAAAACGTGATTTTGAGAGGTTTGTTTAGTATATCGTGTTTTAATTAGTTGTTTTCTAGAACGGTAATTAATCTAGTTGACGTGTCACTCACTATAATATCTTTCACACAAGTTTTACAGTTACAAATAGTTATTATGATTTGATAAAAAACGTTTCAATGTTTGTTCATTAGATTTTAAACTAAGTTATTGATTTAAAGTCTTTTAAATCACACATAATGAAATCTCTTAGCAATTTTATTTTCAATTAAATAAGCTAATTTTAATTGAAGGTTGATTGGCTTTTCAATTAAATGTTTTGTGAAGAAAATTAAACCTTCAGATTGTGGGTTTAATTCTGATATTTTATTCTTTCCAAAAGAATTGCTTTCTCGTAGTTTTAAATCGTACTCTAATAATTTAGATTTTTCTAAGCCAATGGAAGTTAAGTGTTCAATTAACTTAATTTTATTCACGCTTGTTATTTTTAATTTGTCAATATCATCTGCGTTTAAAAGCTTTGATTTACCTTTTTTTAGAAAAATTCCAGTAATTAGAAAATAATATTGCGTGAGTTTATTATCGGCAAAAAGCCAACCGTCTTTTAATTTGTTGTTTTTTAAATATGATAATTCAAATGTAAATGTTGGTAAATCTTTATTTAAATAATGCAGTTGTGCTTTTTCATCTATAAAATAATCAACCGAATTATGTTGTATAACAATATCAATACCTTGATGTTGTTTGTCTAAGTCAAAAACTCTCTGGAAGTCAATTTTTTTATTTCTGTAAAGGTTATCTAGATATTCAGATAGTAAGGTTTCTTGATTTAAATCTGATTTAAAACTAGGCATTTATTTGTTTGTAAAGTGCTTCTCCAATTTTTTCAATGACACCAACAACTAAAGCATTTCCCATAAAAAACGCTCTTTTTGCATCTGTAATTCCGTCAAGTTCGGTATGGTTATCAGGAAACATATTTAATCGTTCTAACTCAATTGGTGTTAGCCGTCTTAAGCCTCTATCTGAAATAATTACGTGTTTAAATCTTGAAGGTGATTTTCCACCTTCTCCTGTTATTATAGTTCTTGAAGCATTATCTAAGGCATCTGGGTAAATCATTCCACCTTCACTATAATTGTATTCAAAGCCATCTTTTGTTGTTCTTTTTTCCTTTTTAGCGCCTTTTAAATATTCCCATTTTGGTTTGTCGTTTTCGTCAATGAAAAACTCAGGAGTGACTTCTCCATTTTGTAAAACATCACTTAAAACAGTTTTTGAACCATTATAATTTGGTGCTGTTTTAATGGTATAAACGTTTCCTTTTGTAAGTAAGCCTGTATTTTGAAATGGTGATAGTTTGCCGTCTTTATTAAAATTGTTAGTTATTTCTACCAAATCACCTTTTAATTCAACGTATTTAATTGAGTTGGCTTCTGCAACTGGAAATGCATTTGCCATGGTTCCTTCTTTTGTTAACCAATCTGTTTTTTTAGACTTTTCAAGTCTTTTATAAGCATCTGTAGATTTATGGTAGCCAATAAAAAAGACTCTACGTCTTCTTTGTGGCATGCCATATTCGGCTGCATTAATTACGCGCCATTCTACAGCGTAACCTAAATCATTTAAGCTTTTAAGCATGACGGCAAAGTCACGTCCTCTTTGTGTTGCGGGAGATTTTAAAAGCCGATCTACATTTTCTAAAAACAAATATTTTGGTTTGTTCTTTTTGTCTTCTAAAATTTTATGAATAGACCACCAAAGCACACCTTTTTTACCTTTTAATCCTTTTGAATTATGTAAAGTTGTTGCAACCGAATAATCTTGACAAGGAAATCCGCCAACTAATAAATCGTGGTCTGGAATGTCTTCAACATTTCTAGTTACAACTTCATTTATATCTTCGTTTGAGTGATTTTTACTTCCAAATTTATTTTCATAAACCATCGATGCGTGTTGCAATTTGGTTGATGGTTCCCATTGGTTACTCCAAACGATACTGTATTTATTTAATTTTTCAAGTCCAAGCCGAAAACCTCCAACTCCTGCGAATAACTCTGCTACTTTAAGTTTTTTATTTGCCATTGTTTTAAGAGCGTATTAGTCAGTTTTCATATTCGTATTTAACAAATCGATATATCCCAAAACTTCATCTTTTCCAATGTTTTTAGAAGCTGAGGTAACAAAGTAATTTGGCATTTCTTCCCAAGTTTCTAAAAGGACATTCTTATAAGTCTCAACATGGTTATCAATAGCTTTAGGTTTTAGTTTGTCGGCTTTTGTAAATATAATTGAAAACGGGATACCATGTTCGCCCAACCATTGCATAAAATCTAAATCTATAGGTTGCGGATTATGTCTTATATCTACTAAAACAAAAGCAGAAACTAGTTGTTCTCTAAAATCGAAATATTGGGTAATAAATTTTTGAAATGTTTTTTTTGCTTTTTTCGAAACACGGGCATAACCATAACCAGGTAAATCTACCAAATGCCAATTTTTATTTATTAAAAAATGATTAATAAGTTGTGTTTTTCCTGGTCTTCCAGAAGTTTTGGCTAAACTCTTTTTGCTGGTTAGCATGTTTATTAGCGACGATTTCCCCACATTACTTCTACCAATAAACGCATATTCTGTTAACATGCTTTTTGGGCATTTTTCTACATCAGAATTACTAACTACAAATTCGGCAGATTTAATTTTCATTTCTATGTCCTACAGAAAGCAGGTGTTTTTTATTGATTTATTATGAATTCGTGGTGATATATGCTAAAACAAAAGTAATTATTGAGATTAAAACTTGCGTTTTATTAACCAAGCATTAAGTATTATATTAAACTCATCTGGGTGTTCCATCATGGCAGCATGTCCACATTTATCAATCCAAAACAAATCAGAATCAGGTAAAAGGGTATTAAATTCATCAGCTACTTCTGGTGGTGTAACAATATCATTTTTGCCCCAAATAATACAAATGGGTGTTTTCATATTCGGCAAATCTTTTGCCATATTATGCCTAATGGCACTTTTTGCAATAGCTAAAGTTTTTATAAGTTTATGTCTGTCGTTTACGGTTTCGTAAACTTCATCTACAATTTCTTTGGTTGCTACTTCTGGGTCGTAAAAAACATCTTGTGCTTTCTTTTTTATAACCTCATAATCTCTACGTTTTGGGTAGCCACCACCCATTGCGCTTTCGTAAAGACCAGAACTTCCGGTAATTATAAGGGCTTTTATTTTTTCTGGATAAAGTTTTGTGTGATATAAACCAATATGACCGCCAAGAGAATTTCCTAATAAAATTACATCATCTAAGCCTTTAAAATCAATAAAATCACGCAAGTATTTTGCAAAACTTTTCACATTGGTTTTTAATAAAGACATACTGTAAATAGGTAACTCTGGAATAATAACTTTATAACCTTTAACGCTGAAAAAATCAGTTACACCATCAAAATTACTTAAACCGCCCATAAGCCCATGTAATACTACAATAGGTTTGCCTTCTCCAATTTCAATGTAACTGTAATTTTCTTCTTTTTTTAAGCGATGCGTCATTAATTAGTTAGTCAGTTCGTTAAAAACAAATATAGTTATTTCATTCATATCTTAATCATATTAATTCATTCTCAATAAGAATTATTTCAAATCAAGATGTTAACAATACATGTGTATAAAAGTATTGTTTGGTAACAGGTTGATTTTGAGGAGTGAGTCTATTAAAAGTTATTGAAAACCTACATAAAATGGCTTTCGGTGGAGAATTTATTAATAAAAAGGTCATATAGTGGTAAAAAGTGGGAAAATTTTCGATATATTTGAAACTTAAATCCTAAAAAGAAAATTAACCGGTTTGAGCTCATTAATAGAGACATATGAATGTAAAGTAGATGCTAAAGGAAGACTTATGGTTCCTTCTGGCATGAAAAAACAATTGGGTGATGTGCTACAAAAGGGGTTTGTATTAAGGCGTTCGGTTTTTGAAACTTGTTTGGAGTTGTATCCGTTGGGTGAATGGAAAATAATGGAGCAAAAAGTGAATAAGCTTAATATGTTTAAAAAGAAGAATAAAGATTTTATTCGTCGTTTTAGTGCAGGTGTGAAAGTTGTTGAAGTGGATGTGAGTGGAAGATTATTAATTCCTAAAAATTTAATTGCCTTTGCTGGTATTTCAAAAAGCATAGTTATTACGCCTTCGGCGAATATTATTGAGATTTGGGATAAAGACAAGTATGAGCAAGCTATTGATGATGCTGCTATTGATTTTGCAGAGTTAGCGGAAGAGGTTATGGGACAAGACAATGATCAAGATGTATCATAATCCTGTATTACTTAAAGAAACCGTTGACGGTTTAAATATTAAAGAAGATGGTGTTTATGTGGATGTGACCTTTGGTGGAGGCGGACACAGTAAAGAAATATTAAAACGACTTGGTGAAAAAGGCAGGTTGTTTGCATTCGATCAGGATTTAGACGCTCTTGAAAATACAATTGATGATAGTCGATTTACATTAATACATGAAAATTTTAGACATGCAAAGCGTTTTTTAAGATTTCATGGGGTTAGAGAGGTTGATGGTGTTTTGGCAGATTTTGGAGTTTCGTCGCATCAGTTTGATGTCGCAGAACGCGGGTTTTCTACTCGTTTTGAATCTGATTTAGATATGCGGATGAATCAGCAAAGTGAATTATCTGCTTTTCATGTGATTAATGAATATGAAGAAGAGCGATTAAAACAGGTGTTTTTGCAATATGGTGAGTTGCGTTCAGCTTCAGCTATGGCAAGATTAATTGTTGAATTCCGCGAAAGCGAAAAAATAGTAACCAGCGAACAGTTAAAGAAAGTGTTAAAAAAGTTTTTGCCACCACGATATGAAAATAAGGTGTTGGCTCAAATTTATCAGGCTATTCGAATAGAGGTAAATCAAGAAATAGAGGCGTTAAAAGAATTTTTGTTGCAAACACCAGAGATGTTAAAAGTAAAAGGACGATTAAGTTTTATATCGTATCACTCTTTAGAAGATAGATTGGTAAAGCGTTTTATAAGAAACGGCATGTTTGAAGGTGAGCCAGAACGTGATATGTTCGGAAATTTTGAAGTGCCACTAAAAAAAGTGACTGGTTTAATTGTTCCGAGTAAGGAAGAAATTAAAATAAATAGTAGAGCTAGAAGCGCAAAGTTGCGTGTTGCAGAAAAATTGTAAATGAAAAAAAACATCTATAGCATATTAAAAGGAACGTTTTTAGTTAGTGATGACTCTTTTAAAAATTGGAGGTTCATCATTTTTATTTCGGCGCTAGCTATAGGTATGATTGCGAGTTCGCATAGCGCAGACAAAAAAGTATATGAAATTGCGAGATTAAATAATGAAGTAAAAGAAATGCGATCCTTCTTTTTGGATGGACGCTCTAAGCTTATGAGGCTTAAAATGGAATCGAATATTATAAGTGAAATGAAAGATAAAGGAATAGTTCCTTCTGTAATTCCACCAAAAAAAATAAAAGTAAAACCTCAAAATTAAAAAGTAACCTTGGCAGTAAACGAAAAAGGCATATTAAACCGATTGTATTTTATAGCAGGATGTATGTTCATCTTCGGGATTGCTGTTGTCTTTAAGTTGCTAAGTATTCAATATTTACAAGGTGATAAATATAAAGTATTAGCTGAAAAGCAAACTATAAAAAATGTAACTATTCCTGCGAGTAGAGGTAATGTATATGCGGATGATGGAAGTTTATTAGCAACATCAATCACAAAATTCAACATAGGAATAGATGCTACTACGTCGCCAACAAAAACATTTGAAAAATATATAAAATCTTTATGTGATTCGCTAGCTGTTTATACTGGTGGCTCGTCTAGTTTTTATGAGAATAAAATTAGAAAGGCAAAAGCAAATAAAAACCAATATTACATTTTTGCTAAAGGAATAAGTTATTCAGATTATGTAAGATTAAGAAATTTTCCACTTTTAAGTTTAGGGGCTATTCCGGGAGGATTAATAGTAGAGACAACAACTAAGCGCGAATTCCCTATGGGGAGTATTGCAAGAAGAACAATTGGTTACGAACGTATAGATGAAAAAGGAAATGTAACACGACCAGGGCTTGACGGTGCTTTTGGGGTGAAATATTTAAGAGGAACAGATGGTAAGCGTTTGAAGCAAAGAATTGGAAAAAACAAATGGAAACCACTTACAGACTACAACCAAATAGAACCAAAAGATGGCTATGATGTTTACACCACTATAAATGTAAACATTCAAGATATAGCGCATCATGCGCTTTTAGAACAACTTGATAAATACAAAGCAGATCATGGTTGTGTTGTGGTAATGGAAACAAAAACGGGCGAAATAAAAGCTATTTCTAATTTAGGAAGAAACACTAAAGGTTTTTATTATGAGCGTTTAAATTATGCGGTTGGCGAAAGCCACGAGCCAGGTTCTACCTTTAAGCTAATGGCAATTACTGCGGCGCTAGAAGATAAGGTTATTGATACAAGTGATGTGGTAGATACTGAAAAAGGGATTTTAACTTTTTACGGTAAAAAAGTTCGAGATTCAAAACGTGGAGGCTATGGAAAAATAACAGTTTCTAAAGCTTTTGAAGTGTCTTCAAATACAGGAATTGTAAAAGCAATAGACCAAGCTTATAGAGATAAACCTAGTAAGTTTGTAGATAGATTGTATGCAATGAATCTTGATGGTGGTTTGGGTTTGCCAATTATTGGTGAAGGAAAAGCTATAATTCCAGACCCAAGAATTAAAAATGGTCGTTGGAGTGGAATTGCACTTCAATGGATGGCTTATGGTTATGGAGTATCATTTACACCATTGCAAACATTAACTTTTTATAACGCTATTGCTAACGATGGCGAAATGGTGAAACCTCAGTTTTTAAAAGAAGTACGGGAGTTTGATAAAGTAATTGTGCCTTTTGAAAAGGAAGTGATTAATAAGCAAATTTGCTCGAAAGAAACCATTTCTAAAGTAAAGCAATTATTGAAAAATGTAGTAGAAAAGGAACATGGAACGGGGCATAAATTGTATTCTAAAAATTTCTCGATGGCAGGGAAAACAGGAACTTGTCAAAAAGATTATAGAGATAAAGAAAAGTTAAACTACATATCATCATTTGTAGGTTATTTTCCAGCAGATAACCCTAAGTATTCATGTATTGTAGTTATTCACGAACCAGATAAAAGTGTTGGGTATTATGGAGCCGATGTATCTGGACCTGTATTCAAGAAAATAGCTCAAAAAATATTTATTGACACTCCGATTATTGATGAAATTGAATCGTTAGATGTTAAAAGCGCATCAACAGAAAATGAATACAATGGTTTCTATGAAATTGCTCAAACTTATAAAACCATTATGCCAAACCTTGTTGGTTTGCCAGCAATGGATGCTTTGGCACTTTTAGAAAATATGGATGTAGAAGTAAAGGTAAAACTTAATGGAAATGGTGTCGTGAAAGAGCAATCCATCAATAAAAATGTAAAATTAAAAACAAATCAAGTAATCGTTTTAACAGCTTCATGATAGCATTAAAAAACATATTATACAAAGTAACAATTAACGCTGTAGTTGGTAGTACAAGCGTTAATGTTAATGCTATTGCTTTCGATTCTAGAAACATTAATAAAGCAGATTTATTTGTTGCTGTTAGTGGTTATGAAGTTGATGGACATGATTATATAGATATAGCCATTAGAAATGGTGCTATTGCTGTGATTTGTGAAAAACTACCAAAAAAATTAATAGAAAATATCACATATATTGAGGTAGATAGTTCTAGTAAAGCATTAGCTATCATTGCTTCAAATTATTACGATTCACCATCAGAAAATTTAAAACTTGTAGGAGTTACCGGAACTAACGGAAAAACTACTGTAGCAAGTCTATTATATCAATTATTTAAAAAAGCAGGTTATAAAGTCGGATTACTATCAACAGTAAAAATATTAGTAGATAATAAAACGTATAGCGCAACGCATACAACACCAGATTCATTAACTATAAATAAGTATTTAAAGGAAATGAATGATGCTGGTGTGGAGTTTTGTTTTATGGAAGTTAGCTCTCATGGCATTCATCAAAACAGAACAGAAGGCTTGTGTTTTGAAGGTGGAATTTTCACCAATTTATCACACGATCATTTAGATTATCACAACACTTTTGCAGAATATAGAGATGTGAAAAAGCGATTTTTTGATACGCTTCCGTCTAAAGCATTCGCACTTGTTAATGTAGATGATAAAAATGGTTTGATGATGTTACAAAACACAAAATCTCGAAAATTCACGTATGCATTAAAAAGTTATGCCGATTATAAAGCTCAAATATTAGAAAATCAATTTGGGGGATTATTACTTAAAGTGAATGATAGTGAAGTTTGGACAAAGCTTATTGGGAATTTCAATGCTTACAATGTATTAGCAATTTTTGCTACTGCGGAATTGTTAGGATTAGAAAAAGATGAAATTCTGCGTTTAATAAGCGAGTTAGAAAGTGTAAGTGGGCGTTTTCAGTATTTAATTTCAGATGAAAAAATTACTGCAATTATTGATTATGCCCATACACCCGATGCGCTTAAAAATGTGCTGGAAACTATTAATGCTATTCGTACAAAAAACGAAGAATTAATAACAGTTGTTGGTTGTGGTGGAGATAGAGATAAAACCAAGCGACCAAAAATGGGGCATATTGCTTCTGCATTAAGTACTAAAGTGATTTTCACAAGCGATAATCCTAGAAGCGAAGTTCCTGAAACCATTATAGAAGAAATAGAGAAAGGTGTTGAGCCTCAAAATTTCAAAAAAACACTTTCAATTACAAACAGAAAGCAAGCTATAAAAACAGCGTGCCAATTGGCGCAACCTAATGATATCATTCTAATAGCAGGAAAAGGACACGAAACCTATCAAGAAATTAAAGGCAAACGATTCGATTTTGATGATTATAAAATAGTACAAGAATTTTTAAAGCAGTTACATAAATAATATGTTGTATTACCTATTTGAATATTTAGAAAAACAGTTTCAGTTTCCTGGAGCATCACTCTTTAGTTTCTTAACGTTTAGAGCTGCTTTTGCTATGATTTTGTCGCTGTTAATTTCTACTATTTATGGTAAAAGAATTATTCGATTTTTGGCAAAAAAGCAAATGGGTGAAACCATTAGAGATTTAGGTTTAGAAGGGCAGAAAGAAAAAGCAGGAACTCCAACAATGGGCGGAATCATTATCATTTTAGCCACATTAATTCCTGTGTTTTTATTAGCAAAACTAGAAAACGTTTATATTATTCTATTAGTAGTTACAACCCTTTGGATGGGAACTATTGGTTTTATTGATGATTATTTGAAAAAATTCAAAAATGATAAAGAAGGATTAAAAGGAAGGTTTAAAGTGCTTGGACAAATTGGTTTAGGTATTATAGTGGGAACGACCTTATTTTTTCATCAAGATGTAACAATAAAAGAAAGACTTCCAATAGTTGAGCAACAAATATTATTGGAAAATGACCCAAATATATCTCCAACAAAGCTATATGAAGCGGAAGAGAAATCAACAAAAACTACAATTCCTTTTGTAAAAGGAAATGAGTTTGATTACGCAAAACTTATTACTTGGATAAGTCCAGGATTAGGAAAATACGCATGGATAATTTTCATTATAGCAGTCATATTTATTATAGCAGCTGTTTCAAACGGAGCGAATTTAACCGACGGTATTGATGGATTAGCCGCAGGAACATCAGCGATAATCGTGCTCACATTAGGCATTTTTGCTTGGGTTTCTGGTAATATTATTTTCTCTGATTATTTGAATATTATGTATATCCCAAGAGTAGAGGAGATTACTATTTATATCGCCGCGTTTGTTGGTGCGCTTATTGGGTTTTTATGGTATAACACCTATCCAGCGCAAGTATTTATGGGTGATACAGGAAGTCTAACCATTGGTGGAATTATTGCAGTGATTGCAATTGCGGTTCGTAAAGAATGGCTAATACCAGTATTGTGCGGTATCTTTTTAGCTGAAAATTTATCGGTAGTCATGCAAGTAAGTTGGTTTAAATATACCAGAAAAAAATATGGAGAAGGAAGACGCATTTTTAAAATGTCGCCATTGCATCATCATTATCAAAAATTAGGATATCACGAAAGTAAAATAGTTACACGTTTTTGGATTGTTGGTATTTTACTGGCAATTCTTTCAATAGTGACATTGAAAATAAGATAAATGAAACGGTTAGTAATTCTTGGTGGAGGAGAAAGTGGAGTTGGTACTGCGCTTTTAGGAAAGGAAAAAGGTTATGAAGTTTTTGTTTCGGATAAAGGAGCAATAAAAAAGAAATATAAAGAAGTTCTTATACATAATGAGATTGAATGGGAAGATGAAACGCATACAGAGTCAAAAATCCTGAATGCAGACATTGTAATGAAAAGCCCTGGAATTCCAGATAAAGTAGAATTGATAAAACAAATTCGAGAACAAGGAATTTTAGTAGTTTCTGAAATAGAGTTTGCTGCAAAATTTACAAATGCAACTATTGTAGGAATTACAGGAAGTAACGGTAAAACTACAACAGCAACATTAGCGCATCATATTTTAAAACAAGAACTAAATGTTGGGTTGGCAGGAAATATTGGAGACAGCTTTGCAAAACAAATTTTAGAAAATGATTACCAAAATTACGTGTTAGAAATAAGTAGTTTTCAGTTAGACGATATTGTGGATTTCAAACCAAAAATAGCAGTGATAACTAACATTACGCCAGACCATTTAGATAGATATGATTATGAGTTTGAAAACTATATCGCTTCAAAATTTCGTATTGCAATGAATCAAACAAAAGAAGATTATTTGATTTACGATGCCGATGATGAAGTTATTATAAATCATTTAAAAAATTATCCAGTTCAATCAACATTATTGCCGTTTTCATTAACAAAAACTATTGAAAATGGTGCGTATTTAGATAAAGAAAACATAAAAATAACAATAGATAATAATCAATTAATTATGCCAACAACAATTCTAACTTTAGAGGGGAAACATAATATTAAAAATGCCATGGCTGCCTCAACCTTGGCGCATTTATTAAAAATAAGAAAGCAAACTATCCGAGAAAGTTTAGAGAATTTTCAAGGTGTAGAGCATCGTTTAGAGCAGGTTCTAAAAATTAATAAAGTACAGTATATAAACGATTCAAAAGCAACCAATGTAAACGCAACATATTATGCTTTAGAAAGTATGGATGCACCTACAGTTTGGATAGTTGGAGGAACTGATAAAGGCAATAATTACGAAGAATTATTTCCGTTTATAAACGAAAAAGTAAAAGCAATTATATGTTTAGGTGTGGATAATGAGAAATTGTTTCACAATTTTGGAAACATGGTAGATGTTATTGTGGAAACACAATTTATGAGTGAAGCCGTAAAAATCGCATATAAAGTTGCAGATGCTGGAGATAATGTATTGTTATCGCCAGCATGTGCAAGTTTTGATTTGTTTGAGAATTATGAAGATAGAGGACGTCAATTTAAAAATGCAGTAAGAAATTTATAAAAGAAGAAGTGAAAACTGTTTTTAAAAACATAAAAGGAGACCGTTTAATTTGGGCAATAGTAGCTTTGTTGGCAATACTATCGTTCTTACCCGTGTATAGCGCATCAAGTAAGTTGGCGTATAGCGGTGTGGGTGGTAACGGAAATACCTTTGCGTTTTTTGTTAAACATTTTATGCATTTGTTTTTAGGGTTCGTAATAATGTATGGAGTTCATAAAATCCCATACAGGTATTTTAGAGGCCTATCCTTAGTATTAATGCCAATAGTTTTAGTGTTGCTTGTGCTTACTATGTTGCAAGGTACAACCATAGAAGGAGCTAGTGCTAGTAGATGGATTCATATACCAATAGTTGGTATGTCGTTTCAAACATCAACATTTGCGGCAGTCGTGCTTATGGTTTATGTAGCGAGATATATGTCTAAAATTAAAGAAAAAAAAATCACTTTTAAGGAATCTATATTACCACTTTGGACTCCAGTTTTTTTAGTGTTAATATTAATATTGCCTTCAAATTTTTCAACAGCAGCTATTATCTTTTTAATGGTAATGATGCTGGTTTTTTTAGGAGGTTATCCTGTTCGTTATTTAGGAATAATATTAGGTATGGGCTTAGTGGCTTTAGTGTTTTTTGTTGCAGTAGCAAAACTTACCGATGGGCCTTTAAAGGTTAAAGTAAATACTTGGGAAAATAGAATTAAAAATTATTCAAATACTGAAGAAACAAAGGAAGGTTATCAAATTGAAAAAGCTAAAATAGCAATAGCGTCTGGCGGTCTTAAAGGACTTGGTCCTGGGAAAAGCAATCAAAAAAATTTTTTACCACAATCTTCATCCGATTTTATTTTCGCAATTATTATTGAAGAATATGGTTTGATTGGAGGTTTTGTAATAATGATATTATATATGTGGTTGCTGTTTAGAATTGTTATTGTAGCCCAAAAATCCGACACCATATTTGGTAAGCTTTTAGCGTTAGGTGTTGGTTTGCCAATAATATTTCAAGCTTTAATTAATATGGCTGTAGCAGTAGAATTGTTTCCAGTAACAGGACAGACACTACCCTTAATTAGTAGTGGAGGTACATCTATTTGGATGACCTGTTTAGCGATAGGGATTATTTTAAGCGTAAGCGCAAAACGAGAAGAAATAAAAGAACAAGAATATAGAGAAGATAATCCACTTGAAATTTTGAGTGAAGCAATTTAAATGAAAAACTATAAAATCATATTATCTGGAGGAGGAACAGGAGGACATATCTATCCTGCTATTGCTATTGCGAACGAATTAAAATCTCGTTTTCCAGATGCTGAATTTTTATTTGTTGGAGCAAAAGACAGAATGGAAATGGATAAAGTTCCACTTGCCGGATATGAAATTAAGGGGCTGTGGATTTCTGGAATTCAGCGAAAGCTAACTTTTAAAAATTTAATATTTCCATTTAAATTGATAAGTAGTTTATGGAATGCACGAAAAATAATTAAGTCTTTTAAACCAGATGTAGCTATCGGTACAGGTGGTTTTGCTAGTGGTCCATTATTGCAAATTGCGACTTCAAAAAAGATACCTAGTTTAATACAAGAGCAGAATTCGTATCCAGGAATTACTAATAAATTATTAGCAAAAAAGGCTCAAAAAATATGTGTGGCTTATGATGGGTTATATCGATTTTTTCCAAAAGGAAAAATTATTAAAACAGGTAATCCAGTTAGGCAAGATTTAATAAACTTTAAAACAAAAACAGTTGAAGCTAAAGATTTTTTCAAGTTAAAACATGGAAAATATACGCTTTTAGTTTTAGGAGGCAGTTTAGGTTCAAGAAGAATAAATGAGCTAATTGAAAATAAATTAGATTTTTTAGACACACAAAATGTCCAAATAATATGGCAATGTGGAAAGTTATATTATCAGCAATATAAAATTTATAAAAACACTAAAAACGTACAAGTTTACGAGTTTATAAACAGTATGGATTTAGCTTATAATGCGGCAGACATTGTGATATCAAGAGCTGGAGCTGGTTCGGTTTCGGAGCTTTGTATTGTTGGCAAGCCGGTCATATTTATTCCATCGCCAAATGTTGCTGAAGACCATCAGACAAAAAATGCAATGGCTGTTGTGAAAAGTGATGCGGCAATAATGATTAAAGAAGCAGATTTAGATGTTGATTTTGAAAACAAATTTTCACAGCTTATTGCCTCGCCAGAAAAACAAAAAGAATTTGGTGAGAATATAAAAAAACTGGCATTGATAAATGCAACTAAAGAAATAGCAGACGAAGTTGAAAAGCTTTTAAAGAATAAATGAATTTAAATAACATACATAACATCTATTTTATTGGTATTGGAGGCATTGGTATGAGTGCGTTAGCACGCTATTTTCAAGCGAATAATAAAAATGTTGCTGGTTATGATAAAACTCAAACTGAAATCACAGAAGGTTTAGTGGATTTGGGTATAGATGTTCATTTTCAAGATTCAATAGAAAGTATTCATTCCTCTTTTTTTAATATTGAAAAAGCATTAGTTGTTTATACGCCAGCAGTTCCTAGTAGTCATTCAGAATTAACATATTTTAAAAATGAAGGTTATTCAGTTTTAAAGCGATCAGAAATATTAGGTTTAATAACAGAGAATACTTATTGTCTAGCTATTGCAGGCACTCACGGAAAAACAACTACAACCAGTATTCTTGGGCATTTAATGTATGAATGTGATGTAAAATTGACTGCTTTTTTAGGAGGAATAAGTGAGAATTATAATTCAAATTTAATTTTAAATGGTACAGAAGTATCAGTAGTAGAAGCTGATGAATTCGACCGTTCATTTTTAACGCTAGCTCCAGATTTGGCATGTATCACATCAATGGATGCAGACCATTTAGATATTTATGGTGAAGTAGATGAATTAAAAAAATCATTCATTGAGTTTTCAAAAAAAATAAAACCTCAAGGAAAGTTATTTATAAAAAATGGATTGCCTTTAAAAGGAATTACTTATGGAATTGAAGACGATTCAGATTATTCAATTCAAAATATAAAAATAGAAAATGGTACATATGTTTTTGATGTTAAAACACCAAAAACAGTACTCGAAAATTTACAATTTAACCTACCCGGTAGACATAATTTGTCGAATGCATTAATAGCCTTGGCGATGGCTGTAGAGTATGGTTGCCCTAACCGGCAGCTCGCCAAAGCTTTGGCATCTTACAAAGGTGTTAAACGCAGATTTACATATCATATAAAAACGGATGATTTAGTTTTTATTGATGATTATGCGCATCATCCGGAAGAAATAAAAGCAGTGCATCAAGCAGTTCGAGAAATGTATCCTAATAAAAAAGTATTAGCCATTTTTCAGCCACATTTATTTAGTAGAACTCGTGATTTTGTTGATGATTTTGCTAAAAGTTTGTCGCAGTTTGATGAGTTGTTATTATTAGATATTTATCCTGCAAGAGAAAAGCCAATTGAAGGTGTTACTTCGACTTGGTTATTAAATAAAATAAATAGTGATAAAAAGGAATTGATTAGTAAAAATGAAATAGTTTCAAAAATACATGAAAGTAGCGCCCAAATTATACTAACTATTGGCGCGGGAGATATTGGAGAAGAAGTAAAACATATTAAAAAAGAATTTAGCATTGCGAGTTAATTGGAATTACATAAAAATGATTGTTTTATTTGGGTTGGTGGTGTTTTTATTTGCCTTCGCTTCAAATAGAAATGGACTTAGAAAAATAACAAAACCCAATGTTAGTTTTATAGGAGAAAACAATCTTTTTATAACAAATGAAACTGTTAGTAAATTGTTAATACAAAGTTCTGAAGAGGTTGAAAATGTACCTAAAGAAACTTTAGATTTGAATGAGTTAGAAAATGCCCTAAAATCTAACCTAATGATAAAAATGGCGGAAGTTTATGTTGCTGTAAATGGAACACTTAATGCTAAGATAGAGCAAAAAACGCCTATTGCGAGAGTGAGTACAAACGCATCATATTATATTGATGATGAAGGTTTTTTTATGCCATTATCAAGCAATTATTCTGCAAGAGTACCACTAGTTACAGGTTATGTTGAAAAAAATAATTTAAAAAATGTCTTTGAAGTAGCAAGTAAAATTAAAAATGATGAGTTTTTAAAAACGAATGTAATAGAAATTCATCAAAGCATAAATAAGAATATTTATTTAAAACTAAGACAGTGTAAATTTTTAGTGCAATTAGGCGATATAAATTTTTTAGATAAAAAAATTAATAATCTAAAAGCGTTTTATCAAAAAAGTTTAAAAGAAAAAACGTTAAATAATTATAGTAAAGTCAATTTGCAATTTGAGAACCAAGTAGTGTGTACCAAAATATAAAGAATGGAGCATAATATAGCAGTAGGATTAGATATAGGAACCACAAAAATTGTGGCAATGATTGGTCGTAAAAATGAATACGGCAAAGTCGAAATTTTAGGTATTGGTAAATCTAAAAGTTTAGGTGTGCATCGTGGTGTGGTAAATAATATTACACAAACAATTCAATCTATTCAACAAGCAGTTCAAGAAGCTGAAGCTGCTGCAGATATGAAAATTGACGGTGTAACTGTTGGTATTGCAGGACAGCATATACGCAGTTTGCAACATAGTGATTATATAACTAGAGCTAATGCTGAGCATGTTATTAGTGAGGAAGATATTGATAGATTAATCAATCAAGTTCACAAATTAGTGATGCTTCCTGGAGAAGAAATAATTCATGTGTTACCACAAGAATATAAAGTTGATGGGCAAGCTGAAATTAAAGAACCTGTTGGAATGTATGGCGGACGATTAGAAGCCTATTTTCATGTGGTAGTAGGTCAAGTATCATCTATTAGAAATATCGGGCGTTGCGTTCAAAGTGCAGGATTGAATTTAGAAGGTATTACGTTAGAACCTTTAGCATCAGCTAATGCTGTTTTAAGTCAAGAGGAAAAAGAAGCAGGTGTAGCACTTATTGATATAGGTGGAGGAACAACCGATTTAGCGATTTTTAGAGATGGTATTATTCGTCATACAGCGGTAATTCCTTTTGGAGGTAATGTAATTACGGAAGATATAAAAGAAGGCTGTTCAATTATTGAAAAGCAAGCTGAACTATTAAAAATAAAATTTGGTTCTGCGTGGCCAGGAGAAAATAAAGACAACGAAATAGTTTCTATTCCGGGATTAAGAGGAAGAGAACCAAAAGAAATCACTTTAAAAAACTTGTCTAAAATTATTCATGCACGTGTTGTAGAAATTGTTGAGCAAGTATATGTTGAGATAAAAAATTACGGTCACGAAGAGCAAAAGAAAAAATTAATTGCAGGTATTGTGTTAACAGGTGGCGGTAGTCAATTAAAACACTTAAAGCAATTAGTAGAATATATAACAGGAATGGATACCAGAATTGGATATCCAAACGAACATTTAGCAGGCGATAGTGACGAGGATGTTACAAGTCCATTATATGCAACAGCAGTTGGATTGGTTTTAGACGGACTAAAACAACAAGAAAGAAAGAGAATTGAGCAAGAGGAAGTTGCAAGCGAAAGTGAAGAGGATAATGCAACAGACGAACCTAAAGAGAAGACTGTAAAAGAAAGGCGTTCTTTTTTAGATAAATTAACTGAACGTGTAAAAGATTTTTTAGATAATGCGGAATAGTTATTTAGTAAACAAACCATTGAATAAAAAATAAAGTAAAAACCCCAGTAAAAAAGAATTTATGAGCAGCAATAAAGAATTCGAAAACAGTATTTCATTTGACTTACCTAAAAACAGGTCAAATGTTATTAAAGTTATTGGCGTTGGCGGCGGCGGTAGCAATGCTATTAATCACATGTTTCAACAAGGTATTAATGGCGTTGATTTTTATATATGTAATACAGATGCACAAGCACTTCAAAACAGTGGTGTTCCAAATAAAATTCAATTAGGAGTAAATCTTACTGAAGGATTAGGAGCTGGTGCAAATCCAGATGTTGGAGAACAATCTGCCGTTGAGAGCTTTGATGATATTTCAACCATGTTAGATAGTAATACAAAAATGGTTTTTATAACTGCCGGAATGGGGGGTGGTACAGGAACGGGAGCAGCTCCAATTATTGCTAAAATGGCTAAAGATTTAGATATTTTAACAATTGGCATTGTAACTATGCCTTTTAACTTTGAAGGGAAAATGCGTCTTGCACAATCCCAAAAAGGAATTGAAAAATTAAGAAATGTAGTTGATTCTTTAATTGTAATTAATAATAACAAACTTCGCGAAGTATATGGTAATCTTGGTTTTAAAGCAGGGTTTTCTAAAGCTGATGAAGTGCTATCAACTGCTGCTCGTGGTATAGCCGAAGTTATTACACACCATTACACACATAATATCGATTTACGTGATGCTAAAACCGTATTAAGTAATAGCGGAACAGCTATTATGGGTTCTGCTTTAGCTTCAGGGCAAAATAGAGCTCAAGATGCTATAAGAAAAGCTTTAGATTCTCCATTGTTAAATGATAATAAAATTACAGGAGCTAAAAATGTATTGCTGCTTATTGTTTCTGGAAAAAATGAAATAACTATTGATGAAATAGGTGAAATAAATGACCATATTCAAAATGAAGCAGGTCATGGAGCCAATATTATTATGGGTGTTGGTGATGATGATGAACTTGAAGAATCTATCTCTGTAACTATTATAGCAACTGGGTTTGATATAGAGCATCAAGATGAAATTTCTAATACAGAAACAAAAAAGGTTGTGCACTCGCTTGACGAAGACCACGATTTAAGTCCAAAAGAACGCGAACCAATAATCATAGAACCAATAATTGAATTTGAAGAAAAAAAAGAAACACCAATTGTAAAACATATTTTAGATATGGATGCAGAAGAAGAAACGGTGTCTCAAATAGAAAATAGTGTAAATACACAAGTTGAAGTAGAGTCTTTGGAAGACATCAATATAATACCAACATCAGAAATTATTAAAAATATTGATGTGGTATATGAAGAGGTAATTGCTAATATTCAAGAAGAGGAAGATTTTGTAATAAAATCAGTCACAAGAATGTCTAGCGATTTTGAAAATATAGCTGATGTTGAAGTTGTTTCCGATTATATTGAAGAGGAAGAAGAGCAGCAAATAACACTTACTTTCGATTTGCCTCTAAGTAACCCTAGTAGTATTGAGGTTGAAGAGACAGATGAAATTTTCTCAAATGAACTACAAGAAGAAGTAAAAGACATACCGGTTAATGATTATATTGAGCTTATTACGGTAACAGAATCAAGTAAAGAAGGCGATAAAAGATATGCATTAGATGATTATGTTGTAATAGAATCATCCATGAATAAAAAGCTTGATGGAACTAAGGAAGTTGTAGAAGAAGTTGAGCAAGATATTGTTTTTGAAAAGAAAGTTTTAGCAGAAACTACTGTTGAGGAAGATACTATTGAAGTGTTTGATCCAATGAATAGTCCAATTTCAGAAATTTTAAAAGAACGTACAGAAGAGCGTCGACGTAAAATGAAAGATTTTAATTATAAATTCAATAGCGCAAAAATTGATGATATAGAAAAAGTACCTGCTTACAAAAGACAAGGTATCGATTTGAATGAAGTTCAGCATTCATCAGAAACCGATATGTCTAGAATAAGTGTTGGGTTAGATGATAATGATGATATTCAATTAAGAAGCAATAATTCATTTTTGCACGATAACGCAGATTAAAAATATTTTATACTGAACCTTACTTATTTAATTGTAAACCCGAAAAGTTTCCCTCAAGCTTTTCGGGTTTTTCATTCTTATTAAATTTGATATGCAATGAAGAAAACATCTTATATGATTAACAATTAAATAACTGATTTTTCCACTTAACTTTTTTTATCTTCGCATTCAAATACTATAAGACAATGGGTTTACAACAAGATATAATGACGGCGCTTAAAGAAGCCATGAAATCAAAAAATAAAACAGCATTGACTGCTTTACGTGCAGTTAAATCTGCCATTCTATTAGCACAGACTGAAAGTGGAGCAAAAGAAGAATTAACAGAAGAACAAGAACTTAAAATACTTCAAAAACAAGTAAAGCAACGTAAAGACAGTGCAGCAATTTATTTAGAACAAGGACGAGAAGATTTAGCAACACCAGAATTGGAAGAAGCTGAGGTTATTAGTCAGTTTTTACCTGAAGCTTTAACAGAAGAAGAAATTGAAAAAGTGGTAGTAATGACCATAGACCAAATTGGAGCAGAAGGCATGAAAGACATGGGTAAAGTTATGGGTATTGTTAGTAAAGAAATAGGAGGGCAGGCAGATGGTAAAACTATATCTACAATTGTAAGACAAAAATTGTCTTAAAAAAAATAATGGCTGCGTAGTTCAACTGGATAGAATATCAGATTTCGGCTCTGAGGGTTGGGG
>CAZLXG010000009.1:0-43723 GCA_964563585.1 uncultured Flavobacteriaceae bacterium
TCTTTGGTTCACGGCGGAAAATCCTTGCGGATTTACACGCAACGAAACCATACACAAACCCGTTCGTATGCAATCCTCCTACCTGTCGGTTTGCATACGAACTGAGCAGGGACAAGCCTAGTTAAACGAAATATTCGAATTTAACTAACTTATTTCTTAGGGATATTCTTCAAAATCTCTAAAACAAACTTCCAGTATTTTTGAACCGATGATATTTGAGCACGTTCATCTGGTGAGTGCGCACCTTTTATGTTTGGACCAAAACTTATCATATCCATATTTGGATAATTTGTTCCTAAAATACCACATTCTAATCCTGCATGACAAGCAGCAACATGAGCTTCTTCACCATTAATTTCTTTATACAAACTTGATAACACTTTTAAAATAGGCGAATGCATATTTGGTGTCCAACCCGGATAATCACCCGAAAGCTCAACTTCGCAACCCGTTAATTCAAACGTTGCACGCAACGTATTCGCTAAATCCATTTTAGAACTTTCTACTGATGAACGTGTTAAACATCCAATTTTAACATTACCTCTTTTTACAATAACTCGTGCTATATTATTTGATGTTTCTACCAAACTTGGGATATCTGCACTCATTCTATAAACACCATTACAAGCTGCATAAATTGCTCTTGTTAATCCTTCTTGAACACCTAAATCCATAATGTTTTTTGGTGTATCAATTTTAGAAACGTTAATTTCTAAATCGGGTTCCATAGTTTTTAACTCTACCTTAATGGTTTCTGCATATTGCTTCATTTCTAACAGAAAAGCTTCTTCATGTACAGTGTCAATAACAACTATGGCATTACTTTCGCGAGGAATCGCATTTCGTAAACTTCCTCCATCAATTTCTGAAATTCGTAATCCAAAATTCTCAAAACCATCAAACAACAAACGGTTCATGATTTTATTAGCGTTTCCTAACCCTTCGTGAATTTGCATTCCTGAATGTCCGCCTTGTAAACCTTTTACGGTAATTTTATAACCAATTTTAAATTCTGGTGTTTCTTCTTCATTATACCTTCTAGTTGCCGTAACATCAATTCCACCGGCGCAACCTACTCCTATTTCATCATCTTCTTCGGTATCTAAATTTAATAAAATACCACCAGAAAGCAATCCACCTTTTAATCCCATGGCACCAGTCATACCTGTTTCTTCATCAATTGTGAATAAAGCTTCTATTGTTGGGTGTGGAATATCGGTGCTTTCTAAAAGCACCATTATTGTGGCTACTCCTAGCCCATTATCCGCACCAAGGGTTGTGCCTTTTGCTTTTACCCAATCACCTTCAATAAACATATCAATACCTTGAGTAGCAAAATCGAAAACAGTATCACTATTTTTTTGGTGAACCATATCTAAATGTGATTGTAAAACAACTGTTGTTCTGTTTTCCATTCCTGATGTTGCCGATTTTTTTATAATAACGTTTCCAACTTCGTCTTCAATGGTTTCTAAACCTAGATTTTTACCAAATTCTTTCATGAATGCGATAACGCGTTCTTCTTTTTTTGAACCGCGTGGTACTGCATTTAAATCTGCAAATTTATTCCAAAGTTGTTGTGGTTGAAGTTGTCTTATTTCTGAACTCATAGTTTATTGTATTGTTTTACAAAGTTAATAAAAATGAACCGACTTTTGCTGCTACTCCTGATTGAAGTGGCATCCTTTTTAAAACAAAAAACATAAAATTTGCTATGTAGAACTAAGCATTAACAGATTGCCACGTCGTTCCTCCTCGCAATGACGGACTTTTAAAAAGATATAACGGAAAGCAGGAAGAAACCTTTATAGATAAACAGTTGCCATTGGGTACAAATTTTTATCTATTTTTGAATATGCTAAAAAAGAACAAAACGATTGCTGCGTTTTTATTGATTCCGCAATATTTTTTGATAAAATTACTGGCGAATTACCCAGATTTTGTGGAGACGTATTACAGCAATGGTTTGTACCCGATTATTTCGAAACTATTTAGGTATATATTGGGTTGGCTGCCGTTTTCGTTTGGTGATTTGGTGTATGCTTTTGCTATTATTTATGGCGTGCGCTGGCTTTATAAAAACCGAAAACGTTTAAGAAAAGATACGAAACAGTGGTTTATTGATGTATTTGCAGCAGTTTCGGTTGTTTATTTTGCATTTCACTTGTTTTGGGGTTTGAATTATTACCGATTGCCTTTACATAAAAGCTTAGATTTAAAGCATAATTATACTACTGAACAATTGATTTTGGTTACTGAAAAATTGATTGAAAAATCGAACACATATCATTTAAAAATTGCTAAAAATGATACTTTAAAAGTTGATTTGCCTTTTAGTAAAAGTGAGATTTTAAATATAGCATCTAAAGGTTACGAGAATTTTAAACAAGTATTTCCGCATTTGGAATACAAACCGAAAAGCATAAAAAAATCGTTGTTTAGTTATCCGTTAACGTACATGGGTTTTAGTGGTTATTTGAATCCGTTAACTAATGAAGCTCAGGTTGATGCTTTGATTCCTAAATATAAAATCCCTACTACGGCTTCGCATGAAATTGCGCATCAATTGGGTTATGCCGCAGAAAACGAAGCTAATTTTATTGGATGTTTAGCAGCTATTAATCATGATAATGTTTATTTTAATTATGCTGGTTACACCTTTGGATTACGACATTGTTTAAATGAAATATATAATAGAGATGAATGTCTTTTTGAAGATATGGTTGCCGATGTAAACAAAGGTATTTTAAAAAACTATGAAGAGGTTAGATTGTTTTGGGAAGCGCATCAAAACCCTGCCGAACCATTTTTTAAATTGTTTTATAGCAATTTTTTAAAAGCTAACAAACAAGAAAAAGGCATGGAAAGTTACAGTTATGTTGTGGCATTATTGGTTAATTATTTTGAAGCTAGTAATATTTAAAATTAATTTTATAACTTACACTTGTTTTTTGATTATGAAACTTCCATAACGAGGTGTTGATAACCAGAAGAATGACTGTATGGAAGATACACATCACCAATAAAAACAATAATTATAACACATGAAATATCTATTTACAATATTCGCTTTTTGTTTATGTGTGTCTGCTTCGGCACAATTACTTAAAACTGAAGAACCTATAAAATTACCTATATCTTTAAGTTTCTTACAGTATCAAAATTTTCAAAATACACTTGATTTTAAATCTGATTTAAAAGCTTACACCTTTACCATTGACCAATTAGATAAAATGCGCCAAGGTCATTTTATTATTAGCTCTAAAAACATAAATAAAAAATTTACTTTTATTGAACTTCCAACCATAGATTTAAAAAAGGAGTTAAATAATATCATGCATAAAATTCCTGGACTAGATACTCCAGTGAGAGCAGAAGGATTTACGCTTTAATTTATTTTGCTATTTTTCATACTAGTCAAATACTACATTCGTAGATTTTTATTTTGATAGTAAATCAATTTAAAAAGTTAAAAAAATCATAATAATATCATCCTACATTTTTAATTTATATCTTTAAAAATCTAATTTAACCAATTAAAAGTATAATGATAAAAACGTATCTCAGTATCTTCACGTTTTTGTGTAGTCTTACGCTATTTTCTCAAGACTATTTTCCAAAAAACGATGGTGTAGTTTCAATAAACACAAACTATACAGCAATTACAAATGCAAAAATTCATGTCACTCCAACTCAAGTTATTGAGAATGGCACTTTACTAATTAAAGATGGTAAAGTTGTAGCAACGGGAACTTCTGTAACTATTCCAAAAAACACAACTGTTATCAATATTTCAAGAAAAAGTATTTATCCTAGTTTTATTGATATGTATTCAAATTTTGGGATTGAAAAACCAAAAAGAAAACCTGGAAATAGACAAGCTCCTCAATATGATGCAAGTCGAACAGGTTATTATTGGAATGACCACATCATGCCAGAGAACAATGCTATTGACAAATTTAGTTATAATAATAAATCTGCAACAAGTTTACTTAAAGCAGGGTTTGGTGTTGTAAACACTCATATTCAAGATGGTATTATTAGAGGGAGTGGCGTTTTAGTTGCTTTAAATAGTAAAGATGGAAATGAAACACGGATTTTAAATCAAAAATCTGCTCAATACTTATCTAAAAGCAAAAGTGTATTATCAAGACAATCATATCCTACATCTCTTATGGGAACTTTAGCCCTGCTAAGGCAATTATATATTGATGCAGATTGGTATGCCAAAGGAAACTTTAAATCAAAAGATTTATCACTTGAAGCATTAAACAAAAACAAACATTTAGTACAAATTTTTGCTGCTGAAAGTAGAGTTAATATTCTAAGAGCAGATAAGCTTGGTGATGCCAATGGCATTCAATATGTGATACTTGGCGGCGGAGACGAATATGAACGTATTAACGATATAAAAGCCACTAATGCTTCATTAATTATTCCTATAAATTTCCCAAAAGCTTATGATGTAGAAAATGCATTTTTAGCATCCACATTAACACTAAGCGATATGAGGTCTTGGAATCAAAAACCAACAAACCCAAAAGTATTAGCTGATAACAATATCAACTTTGCTTTAACAACTCATTCATTAAAATCACCAGCAGATTTTAAATCAAATCTTCTGAATGCTATAAAACATGGTCTTTCAAAAGAAAAAGCTTTAGAGGCATTAACAACTATTCCTGCACAGCTTTTAGGAAAATCAAATAGTATTGGTTCTTTAAAAACTGGTAGTTATGCGAATTTCTTAATTACTTCTGGAGATATATTTGATAAAAAAACAACACTTTACGAAAATTGGGTTCAAGGTCAACAAACCGTTTTTGAAGACATTAACACTAAAGATATTAGAGGTGATTATGAATTCTCTTTAAATGGTGAAACATATACCATGTCTATTAAAGGTGAATTAAGCAAGCTGAAATCTGAAATTAAAACAGCTAAAAATAAATATGGGTCAAAAATATCATATACAGATGATTGGGTAAATATTGCTTTTAAAACATTAGACTCTACGAAACAAGAATTTATTAGAATTGTAGCAAATGTAGACACTCAAAAAAACCTTAACGGAAAGAGCATTATGCCAAATGGAACTGAACGTTCTTTTTATGCAAAGTATTCTAAAAAGGAAGACAAAGACAAAAAGGAAGACAAGAAAAAAGAAGATGAAACAAATCGCATTTTTCCTGTATCATATCCTAACAATGCTTATGGATTTACACAATTACCACAAGCAGAAACACTTCTATTTAAAGATGCAACAGTTTGGACAAATGAAAAAGATGGTATTTTAAAACACACCGATGTACTTATTAAAAATGGTAAGATTGCAAAAATCGGTCAAAACCTTTCAGATAAAAATGCAAAAATAATTGATGCAAAAGGAAAGCATTTAACATCTGGAATTATTGATGAACATTCACATATTGCTGCTGCTTCAATTAATGAATCTGGACAAAACTCATCAGCCGAAGTTACTATTACTGATGTTATAAATGATACAGATATTAACATCTACCGAAATCTAGCAGGTGGTGTTACTTCTATTCAAATTTTACATGGTTCGGCAAATCCTATTGGAGGACGTTCGGCAATCATCAAATTGAAATGGGGAAAATCTGCTGATGACTTACTCTATACTAATTCTCCTAAATTTATAAAGTTTGCTTTAGGTGAAAATGTGAAGCAATCAAATTGGGGAGATAATGCAAGAACACGATTTCCGCAAACAAGAATGGGCGTTGAACAAGTATATACAGATTATTTCAGTAGAGCAAAAACATACGACAAACTAAAGAAAAGCGGTAAACCTTACCGAAAAGATTTAGAGCTAGAAGTACTTACCGAAATTATTAATAAAGAACGCTTTATTTCTTGTCATTCATATGTGCAAAGTGAAATTAATATGTTAATGAAAGTCGCTGAACGTTTTAACTTTAACATAAATACATTCACACATATTCTTGAAGGTTATAAAGTTGCCGACAAAATGGTAAAACATGGCGTAGGTGGATCAACATTTAGTGATTGGTGGGCTTACAAATACGAAGTTAATGACGCCATTCCTTATAACGCAGCCATTATGCACAATGCAGGAGTTGTAGTTGCTATTAATAGTGATGATGGAGAAATGTCGAGACGCTTAAATCAAGAAGCTGCAAAAGCTGTTAAATATGGAGATATTAGTGAAGAAGATGCGTGGAAGTTTGTAACATTAAATCCTGCAAAACTCCTACATATAGAAAACAGAGTTGGTAGTATTAAAGTTGGTAAAGATGCAGATGTTGTGCTTTGGACAGATCATCCACTTTCAATATATGCGAAAGCTGAAAAAACGATTATTGAAGGTGTTACATATTTTGATTTGAAACGTGATAAAATGAAACGTTCAACTATTCAAAAAGAAAAAAATGAGCTTATTAATATGATGATGAAAGCCAAAAACAAAGGCTTAAAAACGCAGCCTATTAAAAAGAAAGATGAGAACGAATTACATTGTGATTCAATTGATAACCAACACTAAAATTTATTTCAATGAAAAATTTAAAACTATCATTCGTATTAATTATAATGTTGTGTTCTTCAATACTTATAGCCCAACAAACACCTGGAGCAAAACAAAATAAAGATATTGCTATTACTGGTGGAATTGCACATATTGGAAATGGAACTGTTATTGAAAACAGTTTAATTATTTTCAAAAACGGAAAACTAACTACAGTAGCTGATGCTTCTCAATCTACTCAAGATTTGAGTAATATGGAAGTTATTAACGCTAATGGGGAACATATTTATCCTGGATTTATTGTACCAAATTCAACTTTAGGATTAGTCGAAATTGATGCTGTTAGAGCTACAAGTGATTTACGTGAAATTGGGAGTATGAATCCTCATATTAGAAGTTTAATTGCGTATAATACAGAATCTAAAGTCGTTGAAAGCATGCGACCTAATGGCGTACTTATTGGACAAATAACACCTCGGGGAGGACGTATTTGTGGCACATCGTCTATTGTGCAATTTGATGCTTGGAATTGGGAAGACGCTGCTCTTAAAGCAGATGATGGTATTCATATTAATTGGCCAAGTAGTTTTTCTAGAGGTCGTTGGTGGCTTGGTGAAGACCCTGGATTAAAACCAAACAAAAATTATAATAAACAAGTTACCGAACTTACAAATTATTTAAACGAAAGTAAAGCGTATAACAATGGCAGACAATCATCATTGCATTTGCCTTACACAGCACTTAAAGATGTTTTTGATGGTTCTAAAAAACTATATATTAATGTTGATGATGAAAAAGGAATTACCGATGCTATTAATTTCTCAAAAAGTAATAGTATTAAAAGTATGGTTATTGTTGGTGGTCGTGAAGCTTATAAAGTTGCCAATCTTCTAAAACAAAATAATATTCCTGTTTTATTACAACGTGTACATTCTAGACCAAATAGTGAAGATGAAGATTATGATTTACCTTATAAAATGGCAAAATTATTAGTCGACAAAGGTGTTTTAGTTGCTTTACAAACTAGTGGTAGTATGGAGCGCATGAATTCTCGTAACCTGCCTTTTTATGCAGGAACTACAGTTGCTCATGGTTTAGACAAAAAAGAAGCGCTTAAACTTATAACTTCTAACACTGCAAAAATTTTAGGTATTGATAGTTTTTGTGGCTCACTAGAAGTAGGTAAAGATGCTACACTTTTTATTAGTGAAGGTGATGCTTTAGATATGAGAACAAATAAACTCACTAGAGCATTTATTCAAGGTAGAAATGTGAGTTTAGAATCACATCAAACCAAACTCTACAAAAAGTATTCGGAGAAGTATAAGAATCAATAACAATAAAAAAAAGCGAATCACTAAGGTTCGCTTTTTTTTATTAAATTAAATTTTATTTGTCAATTTAATTGATTTAATGTTCTTGTAAATACATAATCATGACTTGCATTAAAAATTTGTATAGTTGACTTATCTAATTTTAAATCTAAAGTATTAGCTATAGAAATATTAATAGCATCTGCTGTACCTATGTTTTGAAATCTAATTGTATAGTATAAATAATCTGTGTTACTAAAACTGTTATGAAGAATTTCTGGTCATGAGATTCCAATATATCATTAGGATTATATAAACCTGTAACAACTCTACTTACTGATGAAGTATTATTATTTGACCCAAGCAAATATTCAATATTATCTGGAACAATTTTATTTGCTCTATAATAAATAGTTTTGTGGATTTGTGATATTTACAAAAACTTCAGAGTTTGTAATTGGGTTTGTTTCATCATACATATCTTCTAGACTCAAATAAAAAACAGTAGGGTAATATTCTTCAGACTCGCCTTTGTCAATTCTACAAAATAAAGAAAATGGGAATGGTTCAAAATTAAAAACTTCAAAACCATTACTATACATCATCACATTCATAAAAAGTCGATAAACCACAAGGTGGCGGTTCTTGAACTTGCGAAAAAACCGAACACGATAATAAAATCATTAAACCAAATAGTAATCTTTTGTTTCATTTTTGTAGTAAATTTGCTAAATTCAAAAATTAGCTATAAAATGCTTACTAAAGTAATAACCAGCATACAAAACCCATTTATTCGGCAAATTGTACACTTAAAAGACAAGTCGCGCGAACGTAAAAAAACGGGATTATTTTTAATTGAAGGCGAACGTGAAATTTCTTTAGCTATTAAAGGTAATTACGAATTGGAAACTGTTTTATTTTATGCTAATTTAATTTCTAAAAAACGCATTAACAGCTTAATAAATTTAGAAACTAACATTATTGAGGTTTCAAAAGATGTGTATCAAAAGTTAGCATATCGTGATACTACCGAAGGTATTCTTGCTGTGGCAAAAAGTAAAATTCATAATATTTCTGATTTAAAATTTGAATCTAAAAACCCATTAATTTTAATTGCTGAAGCACCTGAAAAACCCGGGAATATTGGTGCTATTTTACGAACTGCCGATGCCGCAAATGTTGATGCAGTTATTATTGCAAATCCTAAAACCGATTTATACAACCCAAATATTATTCGTTCAAGTGTTGGTTGTCTTTTCACTAATCAAATTGCTTCTGGAAATACTACTGAAATTATTCAATTTTTAAAAGAAAAAAATATTACTATTTATTGTGCAGAATTACAAGCTTCTGTTCAATATCATACTCAAAATTACACCAAATCAACTGCTATAGTTGTTGGAACCGAAGCTACAGGATTAAGTGATGAATGGTTAAAAAATTCTAATCAAAATATAATAATCCCAATGCAAGGAGAAATAGATTCTATGAATGTTTCTGTTGCTGCTGGAATTCTTATTTTTGAGGCGAAAAGACAACGGAATTTTAAATGATTCGTCATTATGAGGGAAGTATGTCCGAAATAATCTTTTAAATTGAAACAAAAATTAAACAGATTGCCACGTCGTTAAAAAAGGCTTCTCGCAATGACACCAAAAACACAACATGACTGCAAACACTATTTTTTATATTATAATCGGCATAATCATTATAAACTTTATAGTTGATAAAATTTTAGATGCTTTAAACGCTAAACATTATAACGACAAACTTCCTGAAGATTTACAGGATGTTTATGATGAATCTGAATACAAAAAATCTCAAAACTACAAAACCACTAACTATAAATTTGGGCTTTTAACTTCTACGTTTTCTATTCTTTTAACTTTAGGTTTTTTGTTTTTTGATGGCTTTGAGTTTGTTGATAATATTGCTAGAGGTTATAGCGAAAACCCTATTATTATTGCTCTTATTTTCTTTGGTTTTATTATGATTGGTAGCGATATTATTACTACGCCCTTTTCGTATTATAGTACGTTTGTTATTGAAGAAAAATTTGGGTTTAATAAAACTACTGTGAAAACATTTTTTCTTGATAAAATTAAAGGTTGGTTGATGATGGTTATTGTTGGTGGCGGTATTTTGGCTCTTATTATTTGGTTTTATCAGCTTACTGGAAATCAGTTTTGGCTGTATGCTTGGGCTTTGGTTGCTGTTTTTACTTTGTTTATGAATATGTTTTACTCTAAACTTATTGTGCCTTTATTTAACAAACAAACGCCTTTAGAGGATGGTAGTTTAAGAGATAAAATATCTGAATATGCAAAAACGGTTGGTTTTAAATTGGATAAAATTTTTGTGATTGATGGCTCAAAACGTAGCACAAAAGCCAATGCTTACTTTTCTGGTTTTGGTAGCGAAAAACGTGTAACACTTTATGATACGTTGATTAATGATTTGGATGAAGATGAAATTGTTGCGGTTTTAGCTCATGAAGTTGGACATTATAAAAAGAAACACATTATTTTTAATTTGTTTGCCTCTATTTTATTGACTGGTTTAACACTTTATATTTTGTCGTTGTTTATTTCAAACCCGCTATTATCGAATGCTTTAGGTGTTGAGATACCTAGTTTTCATATTGGAATGATTGCTTTTGGCATGCTCTACTCGCCTATTTCTGAAATTACGGGTTTAATTATGAATGTGTTTTCTAGAAAATTTGAATACCAAGCGGATGATTATGCTAAAAACACTTATAAAGCTGAGCCTTTAATTACGTCACTTAAAAAATTATCGAAAAACAGTTTAAGTAATTTAACGCCTCATAAGGCTTATGTGTTTATGCATTATTCCCATCCTACACTTTTGGAACGGATTGGGAATTTAAGGAAATAGGCTTTTTAACGTTAGGAGAAATCGTATAATAATTTTTCTCGCAAAGACGCTAAGTCACAAAGGAGTTTTAATTCATCTTGACTTGTGCTTAAGACTGTCTAACTGTAAAGCGAAATTGGATGCTCATTCGTTGATGTTCAAATAAACAAATCTAACTATTATTTGACTTTACCAACTGGAATTAAAAAAAAATGAAATCAATACTTACGAAGAAGGTTTTTATCAACATTTTATTTATTCTAACAATAGTTATGTAGTAATATTGAGAAGTGGAAATGCAGGACTGAACGAACCGAAAAATGATAACCCTAAACTTCATTTTCGAGAGCAAAGTGTCGACCGAATTCGAATGATTTATGGAAATGTAAAAACAGAACGAAAAGCGGGATTTGACAAAGCTTTTACTTAATAAAACAAAAGGGAATAAAGAAAAAATAAATTTGTGGATGGATGCGTTAACGATTGATGCGGCATCCTTTTTAAAACTTGATGAAAAAAAAATTTAGAACTAGAATTAAACAGATTGCGACGTCCTTCGTCCTCGCAATGACATTTAAAAAGATATAGCGGAAAGCGTGTTAAAACGCCCAAAATTTACCAATTGAAATAAAAGTGTATCTTTGCCGCTTGAAACTCTGAAAAATGAGTTTAAATTCCTCAGAGTGAGGATGTGTTACTAGAAGTTTAGGTTTAAGTATGTCGATTCGCTTCTTTATGTAACACTGCATAACATAATCGAATACTTATACAAGAATGAACACATTCCAAGATTTAGGTTTGAATGAAGACCTTTTACGCGCTATTACCGATTTAGGTTTTGAAAAACCGAGTGAAGTACAAGACAAAGCAATCCCAATTTTATTAGAATCTGATACCGATTTGGTTGCTTTGGCACAAACCGGAACTGGAAAAACTGCTGCATTTGGTTTTCCGATGCTTCAAAAAATTGATATTGATAGCAGAACTACTCAGGGTTTAATTTTATCGCCTACACGTGAACTTTGTTTACAAATCACCAACGAAATGAAGCAATACGGTAAGTATTGTAAGGGTTTAAATGTGGTTGCTATTTATGGTGGCTCGAGCATTACAGACCAAGCTAGAGAGGTTAAACGTGGCGCACAAATTATTGTGGCTACGCCTGGTAGAATGAAGGATATGATTAGCAGACGTTTGGTTGATATTTCTAAAATACAATACAGTGTTTTAGATGAGGCTGATGAGATGCTAAACATGGGTTTTAAAGAGGATATTACTGATATTTTATCGCATACACCTGATGATAAAAACACATGGTTATTTTCGGCTACTATGCCAAGAGAAGTTTCTATTATCGCTAAAAAATTCATGCATAATCCACAGGAAATTACTGTTGGAAATAAAAATGAAAGTACAAGTACCGTATCGCACGAATATTATTTAGTAAATGCGAGAGATAGATACCAAGCCTTGAAACGTTTATCGGATGCGAATCCTGATATTTTTTCGGTTGTGTTTTGTAGAACGAAACGTGATACTCAGAAAGTTGCTGAACAACTTATTGAGGATGGTTATAGTGCTGGCGCTTTGCATGGTGATTTAAGTCAGAACCAACGTGATTTGGTAATGAAGTCGTTTAGAAACAAACAAATACAAACCTTAGTTGCTACTGATGTTGCTGCGCGTGGTATTGATGTTGAAAATATTACACACGTTATAAATTACCAATTACCTGATGAAATTGAAACGTATACACACCGTTCTGGTAGAACTGGTCGTGCAGGAAAAACGGGTATTTCGATGGTTATTGTTTCGAAAAGTGAAGTGCGTAAAATTAAAAGTATTGAGCGCATTATTAAAAAGCAATTTGAGAAAAAAGATATTCCTGATGGCGCAGAAATTTGCGAGGTGCAATTAATGTCGCTCGCCAATAAAATTCATAATACTGAAGTTAATCATGAAATTGATAAACATTTAACGAGTATTAATGAGTTGTTTGTAGACACAGATAAAGATGAATTAATTAAAAAATTCTTCTCGGTTGAATTTACGCGTTTCTATAACTACTACAATAAATCTAAAAACTTAAACATTGCCGAAGGTTCTTATGATAGAGATGGCGGGCGTGACGGTGGACGTAGTTTTGGTGGAAATTCAAATTCTACTCGATATTTTATAAATGTTGGTGCTAAGGATGGTTTTGATTGGATGAAACTTAAAGATTTCTTAAAAGAAGTTTTAGTACTTGGTAGGGATGATGTTTTTAAAGTTGAAGTAAAAGATAGCTTCTCGTTTTTTAATACTGAAAATGAATTAAAAGAGAAAGTATTAGCTTTCTTTACCGACTTTAAACACGAAGGTCGTTTTGTTAATGTTGAAGTTTCTGAAAATCGCGGTGGCGGTGGAAGACGTAACGATAAACGTGGTGGCGGACGAAGAGATAGTCGCGGTGGCGGAAGACGTGATGATAGACGTGGTGGTTCTGGAAACAGAGGCGACAGAAGACGTTCTGATTCTAGCTTTGGCGGAAGAAGTGATAGACGAAGTTCTGATGGAGAATCGAGGTCGAGACGTTCAGATTCTGGTTCAGGTTCCGGCTCTTCAAGACCAAGACGTTCTAGACGATAATACAAACCTAAACTAGGTATATAGATTATCTATTACATAGTTTGGGTTAAACTTTTTTGTTAATTTTTAGTCAAATTATAACAACAGCGTTATTATTGGCGTTTTGTTTAGTACTTTTATAACATATAAAAAGAACCTATTTTTTGATGAAGCAATACGCATTACTTTTTACTCTTATTTTAATATCTACGTTTTGTTTAGCGCAAAATGCTGATAAAGTATTAGGAATAGTAGTAGATGCTTCAAATGGGAATACTCTTGAAAGCGTAAATATTGTAAACCTTAGTCAAGTTCTTGGAACTACAACTAACAATAAAGGTGAATTTGAAATTTCCGCAAAAGCGAATGACACATTACACTTTTCATATTTAGGTTTTAAATCTATAAAAGTTAGAGTTACTAACGATTGGTTAAAATTTGGAAGTTCTAAAATTGAGCTTACAGAACTTGCTCTAGCTCTTGAAGAAGTGGTTGTGAATCAATTAAAATTAACAGGCTATTTAGAAGTTGATATTAAACAAGTTCCTGCAATAAACAACAATTATCGCTATAGTATTTCTGGATTACCAAGTACTGGTTATGAAGCTGGTAAACCAACGGCTGTTACTAAAATATTAGGTTCTATTTTTAATCCTGCAGATTTTTTATACCGTATGTTTGGTAAAAAACCTAACGAATTACGCAAGTTGAAAAAGATGAAAAAGGATGATGAAATTAGAAACTTATTAGCATCACGTTTTGATAGAGAAATGCTTACTGCTTTACTACAAGTTGATAAGGTTGATTTAGATGAAATTGTTAACCAATGTAACTACTCTAAAAGTTTTATACAATCTGCAAACGATTTACAAATACTGGACGCTATTAGCGAATGCTATGAAGAATACAAAGTATTAAGTAGAGGAAGAAGTAGACGTTTTTAGTTAAAAAAATCATATAAATATTTAAGAGGAAACTAATTAGTTTCCTCTTTTTTTGTTAATATAATTAATTTATTAAACGTTAATATTTAACTAAAAGCATTGTTAAAGTGTCTTAATATGTAGGTATTACTCTTCTATATTCTAGTTATTTGAAAAATCTGTTTCAAAACTAAAATGCTTAAATTAAAAATTATTGTTTTTTTATTTTTCCCAATTTCTATAATTTCTCAAAACATTAAAGGGAAAATATATGATAAAACTTCAACTGTAAAAGGAGCAACTATTTATAACTTAACAAAAAATCAAATTAATTATACAGATGAAAATGGGAGTTTTGAAGTTCAAGTAAGCATTAACGACACTTTACTTTTTTACTCACTATTTCATCATAAAAAAAGTATAATAATTAATAAAAGTCATTATAAAGACATTTTAGTAATAGAATTAAAAAAAGCTATAAATGAATTAGACGAAGTCCTTTTAAGTAATGAATTAGAGCCAAAACCTTTTGACTCAAAAAAGGAAACTTATAAGTTAAACGAACAAATAAAAAATGATATTAAACAAAACCCATCTTTATATGGTTTACAGCCAAATAACGGTTTAGATTTTATTAAAATAGCCAGCTTAATTGGTAAACTTTTTAAAAAGAAAAAAGAAAAAAACAAACCTATAACCCCTCTCATTTACAAACAGTTTGACTCTCTATTTACTCATGATAAATTTTTTAATAATAAACTTTTATCTACCGAATTAAAAATACCAAATAACTATAAAACTTTATTTTTTGACTATTGCGATGCTCAAGAAATTGACAAAAAATTAATGCTAAACAAAAATCAGTTTTTATTACTTGACGAGTTACTTAAATGTAGTAATGCATTCTTAGAAATACTTTCAGATTATAAAAAAGAATAACCTTTAATTAGTTTCATAAAAACGTTCTATAATTTCATTATAACTCTTAATTGTTTTTTTACACCAATCTATTCGTTTTTCTATTTGCTCTTCTTCAGTTAACTGCCAATTAATATTTGTTTGCTTCAATTTTGTAGTTACGTATTGTAAAATTATTGCTGCCGAAACTGAAATATTTAAACTTTCGGTAAAACCTACCATTGGTATTTTTAAAAAACAATCGGCTTCTTTTAAAACCTCATCAGATAAACCTTCTGTTTCTCTTCCAAAGAAAAAACAAGATTTTTTAGTAACATCAAATTCATGCAATAAACAATCATTTTTATGAGGCGTTGTAGCTACAATTTGATACCCTTTTTGTTTTAAATCTGTTATGCAATCTTTCACATTATGGTATCTGTTTAAATCCACCCATTTTTGCGCGCCCATTGCAATTTCTTTATCAATACGCTTAGAGTTTTGCTCTTCAATAATATTTACTTCTTGTATACCAAACACATCGCAACTTCTTAAAACTGCGCTTGTATTGTGTAATTGATACACATCTTCTGTAGCAACCGTAAAGTGTTTTGTACGTTGCGATAACACAGTATCAAAACGTTGTTTTCTGTTTTCGGTTAAATACAATTCTAAATGTTGGAGAAGTTTAATGTTTGGCATAGTTCAAATTTAGTAAATTTATATCATGAAAAAACATATTGTTATACTAACTGGTGCTGGCATAAGTGCCGAAAGTGGTATCAAAACATTTAGAGATGCTGATGGTTTATGGGAAGGACATGATGTTATGGAAGTAGCCACACCTGAAGGTTTTGCTGCAAACCCAGAATTAGTTTTAGATTTTTATAACCAACGACGAAGGCAACTTTTTGATGTTGAATCCAATCAAGCTCATTTTGATTTAGCTAAACTTGAAAAAGATTATAAAATTAGCATCATAACACAAAATGTTGATGATTTACACGAACGTTCTGGAAGTACGAATGTGATTCATTTACATGGTGAATTATTAAAGGTTAGAAGTACTTATGATGAATTGGATATTAAAGAATGGAAATCGGATTTAGCTATTGGTGATGTCTGTGATAAAGGTTATCAATTACGTCCGCATATAGTTTGGTTTGGTGAAGATGTACCGATGATTGAAGAGGCAGTGAAAATTTGTGAAACTGCAGATATTCTACTCATTATTGGTACGTCTATGCAAGTATATCCAGCAGCAAGTTTGATGCACTATGTACCTGAAAGCACCCCAACTTATTTTATAGACCCTAAACCAAATATTGATAGTAATAAGAACTTAACAGTTATTGCGGAAACTGCAACTGTTGGAGTTGAAATTTTTATAGAAAACATAAAACAATATCTATAATAATTATAGCAAAAATCATTGATAACTTAATCATTTTCTGCAAGTTTAAAAAAATCGTTTACAGGTTTATTAAATAAGCTTGATAGCTTTAAAGCTAAAACTGTTGAAGGCACATATCTATTAGCTTCTATAGAATTTATAGTTTGGCGAGAAACACCAATTTTTTGGGCTAAATCATCTTGTGTTAAACTCAATATAGCGCGTTCTACTTTTATAGTATTCTCCATTATCTGTAACGTTTTAAATTGTGATAAAACATTAACTGAATCATCAACATAAAGAGTAATACTTGAAAATCTCCGAGGTTTTTAAATTCCTCACCGCCATTATGAACCACATTAGAAACTCCAAACTCAACATATGGCATTATTAAAGCATACAGAACACCTACAATAAATGCAATAACATAAGATTGAGACCTTAAAGTAATAGTCATTTCATCTTCTACTTTATCTTTTGAAATAGACGTTATAAGCAAACCAACCAAAAGTGTTTTTTTAAACAATTCTTTTAACCACTCTGTATTTCCTTCCATTACAAAAGCACGTATAAACATTGCAACTATTGATAGCAATACTATAGCAATACCTATTTTCATAAATTTATGCGGAAGCCTAAAATTGATAATCTTATTGAAATATTTTCGTTCGTTTTCTATAAATTTCTCTGTTTTCATAATTGACAAATATATTTTCTAATAAGGAAAATTATTTTTCCATAATAACAAATATACTTTACATTATTAGATTATACAAATTTTTGTGTGATTTTTACAAATTCAAATAAATAAATCAGAAATTATTACCTAACCAAACTAAAGTGACCACGATGCGTTTGAGAATTACCTTCGTTGTCTATCAAGTTTACAACAAACCAAAAATCTGAAACTCCAAGATTTTCACCATTAAAAGTACCATTCCACCCAGGACTTCCTGGCGTTAATTGTTTTATAAACTTCCCATATCTATCATAAATAAATACCGTAGAATTCGACGCATATTCACTACCTAAACCTTGAATATTCCAAGTATCATTTTGCCCATCATTATTTGGTGTAAAAAATCTAGGAAAGCCCATTACAAAAATGGGTAAACTTGCTGTACCACATCCGTTTTTATCTCTAACATATAGCGTATGATTTCCAGAAAAAATATGCTCAAAAAATGGATTATCTTTAAATGGTCCTGATTCATTATCTAAAGAAAACTCATAATCACCTATTCCAATACTTGAAGTGTTAATTGTGATAGAATTATTATCAGATAAATCTACTATGGTAACATCATCCGTTTCAATATTAGAAATTGCTGATTCAACCACATTGAAAGACACTGGAAACGATTGACAACCAAAAATAGAAGTAGCAACTACTGTATACGTGCCACCAACATTAACCGTTGCTGTTTCAGAATTACTAACTATAACATTGTTTTCGTTTACCCATACATAATTAAATACCCCTGTTGGATTAAATGTACCTAATGTAATTGCTTGACCATTTAAACAATAAATAGCTGTTTGTTCAACTTCAAATTCTGGTCTTGGATGAACTGTTAAAACTAAATGTGGCCCTATTCCAAAACATTCTCCGTTATCGTCACTTTCAACCCGAACATATAAAGTCTGAGAAAAAGGTGTTTCATTTATATAATTGGTTTGATTTAAAATTTCATTCTCTTCTAATTGCGCATCATCAATATTTCTATAATAATGAACACTTAAATTTTGCCCTAACGGGAATTGACTTTCAAATAATGACGAAGCATCAGTTAAATCGAATACATGTAACCCATCTATTATATCATCGTTATCACAAGGTGTTAATTCTTCAATATAATTTGCAGGAAATGAAGTAGTAGAAACTTCTAAATTTATAGTAGAAACTCTATAACAACCCGTATTAATATTCTCTACACGCACATATACTGTATTGCCTGTTTGGTTATTATATGGAGATGGGTTTAATACATTATTACCCATGTTTGCATCTACAACAGAATTGTAATACGTAAAATTAAAATCTGCTAAATTTTCATTTGTAATAACACTATTTATCTCATTCAAATTAAAATCTGTTAATGCGTCTGGAATTCCATCTTCATCACAATTTTTAAATACAATAGACGGTTGCGTAACTGGTAATGAATTCACGTGAATATCAATTGACAAATCTGTATAACAAGTTGTACCAGCTACATTTTCAATTCTTACATAAATGGTTTGATTATTAGCAATTGTATTATCAAATGTATTTGGATTAGGTATTGTATTTGTATAAGCAGCGTCTAAAAAATATAAGATATTAAAACCTGTTGCTGCACTTCCATTTAATAAAATAGATTCGTTAAGTGTTAAATCAAATTCAGAAATTCCATTAGTATCATTACCATCAAAATTAGTATCGCAAACTTCTAATTCAGGAATATCTGCAAGTAATACTGGAACGACTGTTTCGTAAACAATAACATCTACAGCTAACCTAACTGGACTTTCGCAACCTTGTAATGTTTGTGCTGCAAAATATGTTGTTGATGCTAATACATCCAAATTACTCAAAATATTTCCATCAACCGCAGCATCATACCAAATAATATCTGTTCCTGCTACAATAATATCAGTAATAATAGTATTTTCAATATCACAAAATGTTTGTAATGTGTTTCCTGTTGGAGTTGATACTTGCTGAATTGTAGCTGTTACTGCGGTTCTTGTAGTTGTTGTGCAACCATTTACAGTAGCATCTACATAGTAAGTAGTTGTTGTACTTAAAACTGGTGTAGAAAACGTTCCACCATTACCGATAGTTGGTCCACCAACAGCAGTTGCATACCATTGTACTGTGCCACCATCAGTTGCTGTTGCAAATAATTGGGCTGAACCACCAAAACAAACTAAATCTTCAGTGATTGAATCTATAATTGGAATTGGTTTTATAATTGCAGTTACTTGTGTTCTTGCGCCATCTAAACATCCATTTACCGATGCTAACACATAATAACTAGTAGTTGTATTTATTACGGGTGTTGTATAGGTTAATCCCGTATAAACTTGATTTCCTCCCGTTAAAGCATCAAACCAAATAACACTTCCCATTGATGGTGTTGCACTTAAATTCACATTTCCTAAACCACAAATTTCATTTTCGGTTACAGAATCAATGGCTGGAATAGTAATTTTTGTACTTGCAGAAATATCAATAACTGGGTCACCTGGCATACCTCCATATTCAACAATATAACCCTTAGGCTGATATGCACCACTAGTATTTCCTGTATTAGATAAATCATTCCAAGATCCAGCAATACCAATTCCAGGAGCAGTAACATGCGCATAATCTTCATTACCTGCTTGATTGGGTTCAGCGGTATTCCAATTTGCATAGTTAGGTGTAGTACCATTAATTCCTCCATTCCAAAATACTAATCCATTTTCTGGACCAGTAACCCATTTCCAAACTCCTTCAGTTTGTGCATCACTTCCTCCAATCCATCCAGCACCAGCAGCTTGTTCTCCAGACAATTGAGCTTCTTCAGCAGATGTGATAGTTGCTAAATAACCCTCTAATCCAAAATACGTTCTTGCTGCTGCTGCATCTCTTGCATTAGTCCAAGTTATACCTATGTCAGCAACATACTCATAATAATGCCCTGTAGATGGCAAATAATTAGCGTCACCAATTGTAAATGAAAAATATTTTTCTCCCGAAATATTAGCTGAACTACTTTCAAAAACCACATCATTAACAGCAACAATAAGATCTGAATAAGTAATAAGAGAACCGCCTGTTCCTGCAAAAGATAATTTCCCTTCGGAAGCATTCCATGTAGCAATAATATTTGGGTGACTTCCTAATAAAATTAATTGATCTTGCCCATTAACATAACCTGTAGATATTTGAATATGTAATGCTTCTACCTCTGTATCATCAGGATCTATAATATCAAAACTTGTAGTAACATTAATTTGAGAAAGTGGACAATAAATTTGATTACCTATAGCATCTAACATTGGTGGTACATTTGCTTGCGACCAACTAAGATTTATGCTAAAAACAAAAACCACTAATGCATTAAAGAAAAATTTATAAGTCAAAGTTATTTCTTTTTTAAGCTTATAAAACTAATGATTAAAAGGTTGTTTTTTTAATAAAACCGACAAGGCGTTAGTTTTTTCCTTTTTCCTCAATCCACTTGCTCATAAACTTGGTGCTTTGCATAGAATGATGATGAAGCATACTTCCTGTGAAGTTGTTGAGTCGTTTATTTTGAAGTTGTTTTATTGTTTCTTCAATTTTGAATATTAGTTTTTCTTGGAATTCTTTTTTATTGAATCGATTATTAATCACATGAAACCCATTTTTCTGTTTTTCTTTCCAAAGTGATTCATCATTATATAATTGAATTGCTTTATTAGCAAATTCTTGCGAATTATTTTCTATAAACCCGTTAGGCATAAATTCACCAAACACGCCTTCTGCTCCAATAGAAGTTGTAACACAAAGAGTTCCATTTTGCATAGCATCAACCAATTTACCTTTTAAACCTGCACCAAAACGAATTGGCACTAAACAAACTTTCGCTTGCTGCATAACTTTATTAACATCATTAGCAAATCCTTTTATAAAAAACCTCTCTTTCGGATTATTTAATTGATTTACTTTTTGTGAAGCATACGAACCGTAAATATGCATTTCGGCTTTTGGCAATTGTTTTTTAATTAAGGGCCAAATCGTTTCTTTTAAATATAAAACCGCATTATAATTAGGTTCATGCAAAAAACTCCCAATAGTAATAAAATGATTTCGTTCGTTAAATCCTGAAAGATTTTCTATGCTTTCTTTTGAAATATTATCTAACATAAATGGTAAGTACATTAAAAGTGATACATCAACTTTAAATTGATTTTTTAATATTTCCATTTCAGCTTCCGAAATAATCAAACTTAAATCACTTCTATAAATACTTGCTATTTCTCGTTTTGCAGTATCGTTAAACAAATACGATTCATCAAAAGACTTCTCATCTTTAAAAGCTTGTTGTCTTCCTTTTCGTAAACAATGTAAATCTTCGGTATCTAATATTCGTAAAGCATTCGGGCATTGTTCTGCAACACGCCAACCAAACTGTTCTTCAATTATAAAGCGATCAAATAACACAATATTTGGATTCAAGTTTCTAACAAAAGCATCGAAACTAGAATTATTTAATTCAATATTTACCTGAGAAACATCTATACTTTTAAGGTTAAAAGCATTATCACTTTTAGCACATGCACTTGCGAAAGTAATTTTATAATTTTGAGATTGAAAAGTTTCAATCAATTGCATCATTCTATACCCTGCCGCAGAACTTTTTGGTTCAGGCCATACAAAACCAATGATTAATATTTTTTTTATCGCCACGAATACACGAATATTTTTATTTTTATAAATATTTTAATGCGATTTCTCACATGCGCTCGAAAATGACTGCTTACTTCGACTAAATACGACCATCTTTTTTATTCTGGTTTTGGCATCAAACTATACTTTATTCGTACTTGTTTTGCCCAATCTATAACAGATTTAATTTGCGCATCGGTAAGTTTTGCTTCAGTATGCGTCCAAGTATAAGATGGTAATGGCATTTCTTTTTCTTCAACCATTTCAATAATTTCATCAAACTTATGGTCTTTTCTTTTTTCAGAATTTCCAACCCAATCAGAAAAATTAAGCTCATCTTTTCCGTCCTCTACATGTTCTGCCATCCAATAATTTATAGGTGTAATTTTATTATACCAAGGGTATCGTGTTACATCACTATGACAATCATAACAGGTTTGTTGTAATATTAATTTTACGTCTTTAGACGGATTAGTTTCAGCTAAAAATGCATCAATAGATGTTAAATTTCCTTCATTTTTTTCTGGACCAAAAAACTGTGCAATTACAAATGCAATAAGTAATATTAAAAGTATCTTTTTTATAATCTTCATTTTGATTAATTTTAGAACTTAAAAATAGGAAAACCTTTTGACTACAGAGCAATTATATGAAGAATTAAATTACGTGAATCATTCTCGTGAAAAACGACTACACTATGCTAATTTAGTAATTGATAATCCTGATTTAATACCAAAACTGTTAGAAATCTTATTTATGGTTGATAATAAAATATCGCCTCGTGCAGCTTGGGTTTTTGAATTTATGTCTGGTGAAAATTTAGAAACTATTATTCCATATTTAGATACATTTACAGAGAATATTCATAAAGTGCATTTAGATTCCGCAGTTCGTCCTGTTGCAAAAGTATGCGAATATTTAGCAAAAGCTTATTACTCCAAAACAGAAAATAAAATTAAAAACGAGTTACTTCCGAAGCATAAAGAAAAAATTATTGAAACCTGTTTTGATTATATGATTAATGATGAAAAAATCGCACCTAAAGCCTACTCAATGAACACCTTATTTTTGTTTGGGCAAGATTACGATTGGATTCACCCAGAGTTGGCTTTAATTTTAGAACGTGACTTTCAAATGCAAAGTTTTGGGTTTAAAGCAAGAGCAAAACATATTTTAAAAAAATTGAAGAAAAATTAAAAAAACTTAAAACTTCTAGTTTCTGTCTTCCAGCTAAAAAAACTATCTTTGAAGCTTCTAAAAAAACAACATACAACATGCCATTATCATCACTCAACGCCATCTCTCCAATTGATGGACGATATAGAAATAAAGTTAGCGAATTAGCACCGTATTTTTCTGAAAAAGCACTTATTAAATATCGTGTTTTAGTTGAAATTGAATACTTTATTGCACTTTGCGAAATCCCATTACCTCAACTAAAAAACGTTGATTCAACTGTTTTTGATGATTTAAGAGCAATTTATAACGATTTTTCTACAGAAGATGCTTTAGCAATTAAGAAAATAGAAAACGTTACTAATCATGATGTTAAGGCTGTTGAATATTTTATAAAAGAAAAATTTGATGCTTTAAGCTTATCTCAATACAAAGAATTTATTCACTTCGGATTAACTTCTCAAGACATAAATAACACAGCAATTCCTTTAAGCATTAAGGATGCTATGAATGATGTTTATGTGCCAGAATATTTTATAATTCTTGAAAAATTAAAAACCTTATCTAAAGATTGGGCTGCTATTCCAATGCTTGCAAGAACGCATGGGCAACCAGCTTCTCCTACTCGATTAGGAAAAGAAATTGAAGTTTTTGTAGTGCGTTTAGAAGAACAATTTAATTTATTAAATGATATACCAAGTGCAGCAAAATTTGGTGGTGCAACTGGTAATTTTAATGCACACCATGTAGCTTATCCAGATATTGACTGGAAAGCTTTTGGTAGTAGTTTTGTACAAGAAAAATTAGGCTTACAACACTCGTTTCCAACTACACAAATTGAACACTACGACCATATGGCAGCTTTGTTTGATTGCTTAAAACGTATTAATACAATTATTATAGATTTAGATAGAGATATTTGGACTTACGTTTCAATGGAATATTTTAAACAAAAAATTAAAGCTGGCGAAGTTGGTAGTTCTGCCATGCCACATAAAGTAAACCCAATAGATTTTGAAAATAGCGAAGGAAACTTAGGTATGGCAAATGCTATTTTTGAGCATTTATCGGCAAAACTTCCTGTGTCTAGATTGCAACGAGATTTAACCGATAGTACTGTTTTAAGGAATGTTGGCGTGCCTTTAGGACATACATTAATTGGTTTTAAATCAACTTTAAAAGGATTGGAAAAATTGCTTTTAAATGAAGCTAAATTTGCTGAAGATTTAGAGAATAATTGGGCGGTTGTTGCTGAAGCTATTCAAACTATTTTACGTAGAGAAAGTTATCCTAATCCGTACGAAGCTTTAAAAGGATTGACTAGAACAAATTCAAAAATAAATCAAGATTCTATTTCAAATTTTATTGATACCTTAGATGTTTCTAACGCAATAAAAGAGGAACTAAAACGTATTACACCTAGTAATTATACTGGAATTTAATTTCTAAAAATGATTAACGACAAACAATCTTTAATGCTTTGTGGCTTATTAGCTGCTGGTCTTTTTATTTCTGGAATACTAGATATACTAAAAAACTTTGTTGTTTTAACAATTTTAACTCTTATTTTTTTGACTATTGTTATTAATATTTTCTACACCACTTTAGGTAAAAAAAAGGAAGAAGAAAAAGATGAAGCATAAAAAAACTCCGAGGCGGCAACCTCAGAGTTTTACTATTAACATTTCTATAAATTTTATTTAAAGAAATTCATAAAACTTTGAATTTCAGACTCATCAACTTTAGCATTTTGCATTGCGCTCACTAAAGTCACCATTTTATCTGGACTCATATCATCTCCTAATATTCGAACAATTCCAAAACCGAACTCTTTAGCTGTTCCAAAAACTATAACCTCATCAGCCTCTTCATCTGTACCAATATATTTTACAATAATCTTATTTCCTCTATCACTAAATTCTATAAGATCTTGATACTTTTCATCACTTAAAATAGTTTTAACTTTTGCTAATTCTGCTTTAAACGTTTCGGTATTAGTATCATCTGTTTTATAACCTAAAAAGTTTAATTTACTTACCGAATTAAACGCTTCGGTTTGCTCTTCAGTAAAATTAGTTTTATCAATTTTCACCATTGATATTGGTATATCTTGTGTTATAAAACTGACTTCCTCTTGATTATCTACATAGTAGCGTTGTAAACTTACGCCATCATTACAGCTTACCAATGTAACCGCTAAAAATAAGGTTAATACAATATATTTGATTGTTCGTTGCATGATTGATGCTGTATTAATTAGTTCTTTTTCTTTAAATGTTGTCCACCTGGTATATTCATTTTTGCAGTAAGTTTAGAGATTTCGTTTAAATCTATATCTCCAGTAAGTGATACTATAACGGTTTCTATTTTTCGTTGCTCACCATTAATCTCTATACCTTCACCCTTCATAGCTTTATCAATACCTTTTACAAATATTAAAAGCTCTTTAACATGGTCATCATCTTTTCCTTCTTTTATATAAAAGATCACTTCTGTTCCATCATCTTTTACTTCCATTAATTCTTCTAAAGAACTAGAACGTGATTTTACCCATTTAGAAATATCTGCTGCTATAGCTTTATTATCGGTAATAATTGTTTTAAAACTCGTGATACTTTTCACCATATCTATATAAGATTTAGCTTCTGCGTCTTCAACATCTATACCCATTTTTGCTATCATTTGAAACATTTTAGGCTTAATTGACACATAAGTTACATCCGAATTGTCGCTGTATTTATCAAAGACATTGCTTTGCGCCATTCCTGTTAATGGTAATAACATAAGTGCCATTACGAATACTATTATTGATTTTTTCATTTTATTTGTTTTTATTGTTTTCATTATTAGTTAATTTTAAAGATCATACTTGTTGTATTTTCAATTTCATTAAGGTATCCTAAGGTAGAAGTACCTTTGTTCATTTCATTAAGATAACTTACTGTGGAAGTTCCTTTATTAAAATGACTTGAAATCATTGCTAACGAATTTGAAAGTTCGTTAAGCGCATCTTGAGGCTCATTAAAAGTTCCGTAAGCATATTCTTCATATGAAGAAATTATTGGAGTTTTAAAATAAAACCCAAACATAAGAACAGCAACCGCAGCAACAGAAATCCATTTATAGTTAAATACTTTTGTAGTTTTTAATGGAACGTCTTTAGTAAATTGTTCTTGTTGGTTTACCAAAAAATAGGTGAACATGGGTTTATACATTTCTAAATGTGGCTCTACAGTTTCTTGCGAAAAATAGTTTTTTAACTGCTGCTCTTCTTTAAGCGATGTTTCTCCGTTCTCGTACTTTTCTAGTAAATTTTCTATATTATTTAATACCATAATTATGTGTATTAGTTAATTTTTCTCTTATTGTTTTTCTTGCTCTTGATAAGGCTACACGTACTGCCGTATTATTCATTTCTAACATTTTTGCAATCTCATCAAAATCATATTCTTCAATATCTCTTAATTGAATAATCATTTTTTGTTGTTCTGGTAAATCTTCAATTATTCTTTCTACCCAACTCACACTATCATTTAACTCAACTTGTTTTTGTAACGATGTCTGTTTATCTTCATAATTACTATGTACAATTTTTAAATTCTGCGCTTGTTTAGATTTTAATTTATCGAAACAAAAATTCTTTGTCATAGTCATCGAAAATGCCTCAATATTTTTGTATTCAGCAATCTTTGCTTTATTCTTCCATAATTTCAACAAAACCTCTTGAGTAGCATCTTCAGCTTCCTCTGTAGATACTAGCAATCGTTTTGCTAAACGAAATACTTTATCCTTAAAAGGCATTACAATATCTAAAAACTCATTCTGAGTCATTTTGGTTTGGTTTAGTTAAAACAGTGTTTTTATGCTGTTTAATATTACGACGAACAATAATCTATTTTGTTACAAAGTATATAAATTTATTCTATTTTTTATTAAAGTACTAATTTCAAATATGCTATAAATTCCCGTTTTCATGGGAGTGACAGTTTCAACAGAAACTTAAATTAAAAATTCAAGAATGTGATTTTATTTTTTTTATTATAAAATATGTAAGTAAATTGAGAGTTTTAAAGACTAAACTTTAATAAATAATAGCTATGAGATTTTTTAAAGCCCTAATTATTGTATTTGTTGCATCTTTTTTAACTACAAGTTGTTTTAAAGATAATGATGATAACACTGTAAATGCAAGCGAAATAAATGATTTTATTTGGAAAGGCCTGAATACTTTTTATTTATATAAAGATGATGTACCAAATCTCGCAAACGACAGATTTTCTACAAATGAAGACTATACAAGTTACTTAAATAGCTTTTCTGTTCCAGAAGAATTATTTGAAAGCTTAATTCACCAAAGACCAACAATTGATAGATTTAGTTGGATTGTTGACGATTATATTACATTAGAGCAATTTTTTAGTGGCATTAGCCTAAGTAATGGAATGGAATTCGGTGTTTTTCGTTTTTCTTCAACAGATACTAATGTTTATGGCTATGTACGCTACGTGTTACCTAACACGAGTGCAGCATCACAAGGTGTAAAACGTGGTGATATTTTTTATGCTGTTGATGGCTCACAACTTACAATAGATAATTGGAGAAGTTTATTAAGTCCTGACAACTATACTATTAATTTAGGAAGCTATAATGATAATGGCACATCAGATACTACTGATGATTCTGTAGATAATGGAACCGAAAATATTGCTTTAACAAAAGCACAATATACCGAAAACCCCATTTTATTAAATTCTATTTTAAATGTTGGTGGAACCAAAGTAGCCTATTTAATGTATAATGGCTTTACAGGAACCAATCAATTTAATGCTGAATTAAACAATGCTTTTGGTACATTTAAAAATGCCAACGCTACCGAATTAGTTCTAGATTTACGTTATAATCCTGGTGGCTCAGTAGACACAGCTATTATGTTAGGTAGTTTAATTACTGGACAATTTACAGGTGAAATTTTTAGCACAGAACAATGGAATGCGGAATTTCAACAAGCTTTTGAAAATGAAGACCCTGAATTATTAATAAACCGATTTGTTGATAATAATGGAGGGACACCTTTAAATAGTTTAAATTTAGATCGAGTTTACATATTAACAACTGGCGGAAGCGCCTCTGCTAGCGAACTGATTATAAACTCATTGAGACCATACATAAGCGAACTCATTCAAATAGGCACAACTACAGCTGGTAAATATCAAGCTTCAACCACTTTATATGATTCGCCAAATTTTAGACGAAGTGGTGCCAGTCAAAATCACACATACGCTATGCAACCGCTAATCTTTAAATCTTTAAATATTGATGGTGTTACCGATTATTTTGATGGACTCTCTCCTATTGAGGCTAACGAATTAAGAGAAAGTATTAGAAACCTAGGTGTTTTAGGTGACGTAAATGAACCTTTATTAGCAAGAGCTATTAGTTTAATTGATCAATCTGGGAAATTTTCAAATACTAAAAGTGAAAGTCTTATTGAAATTAATGGAGATAGTAACGATTTACAACCTTTTGCAAAAGAGATGTATATTGATAAAGAAATTCCTGAAGGTTTAATAAAACGAATCTTATTTGAATAAAAAAAAGCCGCTCAATGAGCGGCTTTTTCATGTTCTATAAATTCAGATTAAATCCAATATTAAAATTTCGTCCTTTGGTTGAAAAATTATAAAGTTCTTCATACTCTTCATTAAGAATATTGGTCACATTAGCAAAAAGCTTCAACTTATTTTTAATAACACTATGACTAACATAAAAATCTAAAATACTATAACTTTTAAGTGTAATATCATCATTTGTAAATGTAGTACTATTGTAAACCGAATCTGTTCTATTATCATTAAACTGATATGCTAAACTTAAAAAAGTAGATTCACATACATTATAATCTAATCTTCCGTTAATTTTCAATTCCGGAATACGTAAATCTAAATCCTCATCAACTTTTGTATATGTTGCATTTGCATTTAATTGTAGCTTTTTAGATAACTTATAATTTGCTATAAATTCAAAACCACTAGCAGTAAAATCTTCATTAACATTACTGTATTTAAATACAAAACTTCCTAAATCTACAAAGTCTATAAAATTGGTTTCGTTTCTATTAAAGTACACCAAACTAATCGTTGCCTTGTCTTTAATATTAACCTCTGCACCTACTTCTATCGTTGAATTTTCCTCTGGTTGTAAATCTGCATTTCCGTAAGTTGGTTCAAATAGTTGATATAAAGATGGTGTAATATACGCCGTACTATAACTTGCTAACCCTTTTAAATACCCAAAATCGAAGTCTTTTCTATATGAAGGATTAATACTGTAAACTAGATGGCTTCCATACTCGCTATGATTATTTAAACGCGCACCAGCATTTATATTTAACCCAGAACCTGAAACATAAACAGCATTTATATAAGGGTCTATATTTGAAAATTTTGCATCATCAGGATTTATACTTTGTTCTAAATTTGATGCACCAAAAGGAATAGAAAAACTTTCCATTTCATTTTTCTGAACATTTACACCTAAAACCGTGTAAAACGAATCATTAAAATTATATCTATTAAATAAATCGCCTATAAAACTTTCAGAATTAAATTGCGTTGGAAAACTTGATTCAATATCACGTTCTACATTATTATAAGCGGCGTTTAAAGTAATGCTTCCGTTATTATATTTATATTCAGATGAAATACCAATTCTATACTGATTTGTCGTTAACAAATCTTCTGTATCTACACCAGAAAAACTATCATCAAAATCGGCTTTAAACTTATCGAAACTTAAATACGATGTGATTTCAAAATTGTTCGAAGCTTTAAATCCTAGTTTCAAGTTTCCGTGTATTGCGTTGTAAATATCCTTTTCTGTTCCAGTAGTTATAGCAGACAAACCATCTGTAAATTGGTTTCCAAAACTTGCTAGATAATTGAATTTGTTCAACGTTCCGTTAACTAAAACATTATTTCTAAAATCGTTAACCGATAAACCTTCATCATCTTGAGATTTATTAGTTCCTAAAACACTACTAAAACTTGCAGAAATATTATTTTCCGAAGCTTCTTTTAATTTAATATTTATCACCGCTGTTGCAGCTCCAGAGCCGTATAAAACACTCGATGCACCTTTTAAAATCTCAATGCTTTCAACTTGATTTACATTTAATAAACGTAAATCGTAATCGTTTGCAATTTGCGAAGGATCAGTTACTGCAATACCATCAATAAGCACTGAAACTTGACGATTCCTTCCTCCTCGAATGTAATACGCAAGATTTTGACCAGAACTACTTTTAGTTCCGTTAATTTCAATTCCTACTGTAGAATTAATGATTTCCACAATACTTTTTCCTTGCAAATGTTGCAATTCTTCTTGTGTGATTTGGGTAATAACCTTACCCGAATTTTCACGCTTTAATTTAAAACGTGAATCTGTTACAACAACTTCATCAAGTTGTTCCACTTTTGTAGAATCGGTTTGCTGTTGTGCAAAACCAAATAGTGACATACCAAAACATAGTGCGCCACAAAACGTTACTTTTTTGTTCATTTTAATGAATAATTACTCGAGAATCGCATGGATTATCATACGTAAACTTTTATCCCGAAAGTTTGACTTATTTGTTTTGAAAATGGCAGGTCTCCTGACTTGTTTTATATTATTACACCTTCCCAGTAAAAAACCAGTGGTAAAAGAAATTAATAACATCTCAAAATGAGATACTCAACCAAGTTGAGTATAAACTTACAGTTGCGGGAACAGTTCTGGATTTGATATAATAATCGCACCAGATTCCCTTTTAATTTATTCACACAAAGTGAACAAAACCAAATATTCGTTGCAAAAATAGATTATTTACACAAAAACCAGTAAGAAAACTATTCTTTCTTATCGTCTTTCTTGTGCATTTTATAGAGTAAATAAATAAAGCCAGCTAAAAAATGAAAAAATATTATTCCAGCTACTATATATATTGTTAAATTTGAACCATCACGCATAACCAAATTTTAATACAAATTTACAGCACAATTTGATTATTTTACGCTACAAATGTTACATTCTTAAAATGAAGTTTAAATTACTTTTACTAACCGTATTTATTGTTTTTTCAAGTTGTAAGAATGAATCTACTTCTAAAATTAAAGTAGAAACTCAAACTAAATCAACATTTAAATATGCAAAAGGTTTTAATGTTTCTTATTTTGATAATTATAAAATTCTAGAAATTAAAAATCCATGGCCAAAAGCAGATAAAATTTACAAATATGCTCTAGTTGAAAAATCGGCATTAGCAACAATCACCTTTAACAAAGATGAATTTGACGGTATTATTACGATTCCTATTGAAAAAATTGTAGTGACTTCAACTACACATATTCCTGCATTAGAACTCTTAAATGTTGAAACCTCTTTGGTTGGTTTTCCTGAAAGAGATTATATTTCTTCAGAAAAAACAAGGCTACGTATTGATAATGGTTTTATAAGAGAATTAGGTAAAAACGAAGGTATTAATACTGAAGTTTTATTAGACTTAAATCCTGATGTTGTTATTGGCTACGGAATTGATGGTAACAACAAAACCTTTGAGACTATTAAAAAATCAAATATTCCTGTGATTTATAATGGAGATTGGGTTGAAACTTCTGCATTAGCGAAAGCCGAATGGATTAAGTTTTTTGGCGTCCTATATAACAAAGAAAAACAAGCAGATTCTATTTTTAATACGATAGAAAAAAATTACAATGAAGCTAAACAACTGGCATTAAAAACAACTCATAGACCAACAATTTTGGTTGGAGCGATGCATAAAGATATTTGGTATTTACCAAACGGAACAAGTCCAGAAGCGCAATTCTTAAAAGATGCAAATATTAATTATTTATGGAGCGAAACTACTGGGTCAGGAAGCTTATCTTTAAACTTTGAAACTGTTTTTACCAAAGCACTACATGCAGATATTTGGTTAAGCCCAAGTTATTATACCAGTTTAGAAGCTCTAGAAAAAGCAAGCGAACACTATACAAAGTTTGATGCATTTCAAAATAAAAACATATATACGTTTAGCACTACAACAGGAGAAACTGGAGGTGTTTTATATTACGAACTTGGTACAGCACGACCAGATTTGGTATTAAAAGATATTATTAAAATTTGTCATCCAGAATTATTAGAAAACTACAAACCATATTTTTTTAAACCATTAAAATAATTGGTAGAAAGAAAAACATATCGCACACCATTTTTAGTGTTAATTCTAGTACTAATATTCTGCTTTCTTACCAATATAAGTTTAGGTTCTGTATCAATTCCTATAGAAGAAATTTTTAAAAGTATTTTTAGTAATTCTGAAAATTATATCATTCAAAATTACAGATTACCAAAAGCTTTTACTGCAATTCTAGTTGGTTCTGGATTAGGAATTTCTGGATTATTAATGCAAACACTCTTTAGGAACCCACTAGCTGGGCCTTTTGTTTTAGGAATAAGCTCTGGTGCAAGTTTAGGAGTTGCTCTTGTTATTTTAGGTTCAGGATTATTTGGAGGTCTTTTTGCGTCGTTATTAATTTCAAAATGGAGTATTGTTATTGCTGCAAGTTTAGGAGGTTTTTTAGTGCTTTTAGCAGTTTTGGCAATTTCAGCAAAAGTAAGAGATACCATGGCTATTTTAATTATTGGACTCATGTTTGGTAGTATTACAGCTGCAGTAGTAAGTGTACTCTCCTACTTTAGTTCTGCCGAACAATTACAACAATACATTTTTTGGGGCTTTGGGAGTTTAGGAAACCTTTCTTGGAACGAACTTCTAATTTTCTTTATTATTTATAGCTTAGGAATTGTACTTAGTATCATTTCACTTAAAGGGTTAAACACGTTATTATTAGGAGAGAATTACGCTAAAAGTCTAGGGTTAAACATTAAACAAAGTCGATTAATCATCATTATAGCAACAAGTTTATTGGCTGGAACTATTACTGCTTTTGCAGGACCAATTGCATTTATTGGTTTAGCAATTCCTCATATTACACGACAAATTTTTAATACCTCAAATCACAAAATATTATTACCAGCAGTATTTTTATTAGGAGCAATTGTGATGTTAATTTGTGATAGTATTGCTCAATTACCAACAAGCGATTACACTTTACCTATTAATGCAATCACATCATTAATTGGCGCTCCAGTTGTTATTTGGTTATTAGTTAGAAAACGTAAAATGGTATTTTAATGAATGGCAAAAACCAACATAGCATCCTAAAAACAGAAAGTCTAACCATAGGTTATTCATCTAAAAAAACGCAAACTGTTGTCGCTTCAAATATAAATATCGAACTTCGAAAAGGCGAGTTAATAGGGTTAATTGGTGCAAATGGTATTGGAAAATCTACGCTATTACGAACGCTTACAAATGTTCAGGATGCTTTAAGTGGAAATATTTTCATTCAAAACAAATCACTTACAGATTACAAAAATGAAGATTTAGCAAAAGTGATGAGCTTGGTTTTAACCGAACAAATTACTTCCAAAAACTTATCAGTGTTTGAACTTGTAGCACTTGGCAGACAACCATATACAAATTGGGTTGGCAATTTATCCGAACAGGATATTACAATTATCAATAATGCCATACAACAAACAAATATTGAAGATTTACAACACAAAAAATGTTTCGAACTTAGTGATGGTCAACTTCAAAAAGTAATGATTGCTCGTGCTTTATCACAAGACACCGATATTATTATTTTAGATGAACCTACTACTCATCTGGATATGTATCATAAAGCATACATTTTAAAACTACTTCAAAAACTAGCAAAAGACACTCAAAAAACCATCCTGTTTTCTTCACATGAAATCGATTTAGCTATTCAATTGTGTAATACTTTAATTGTAATGACTAAAAATGAAGTCACTTCAGATTCACCTGAAAACCATATTAAACAAGGAACTTTTAATGCTCTATTTCCAAAGGACTTGATTTTTTTTGATGAAAACTCTAAAAGTTTCAAAATCAAAAAGTGATTTTTTTAAATGTTGTTCATTTATATTCTTAATTCTTAAAAGATAAATTATTATATTTAACAACTGAATTTCAGACTTTTAGTACTCTCCCATATTATTAAAAGCAATAGCGCACTAATTTTAAATTATTTTTAATGAAACCAACACATTCTATTTTCAAATTATTATGTTTAATTTTTTTCGCTTTTACTATTTCATGTAAAGACAAAACACAAAAACCAAATCCAGCATTAGCTTCTATAGATTTCTTAAGAGGAGACTTACTATTATGTGGTGATGGTCAGTTTGGAGAATTGAAATTTTCATTGTCTTGTAACTATGAAACCAGAGCTACTTTTGATTTAGCTGTTGCTTTACTACATTCATTTCAATATACCGAAGCCGAAAAAGCATTTGTAAAGGTAATCGATTCCGACCCAGATTGTCCTATGGCATATTGGGGTGTTGCTATGAGTATATACCATGCCGCTTGGTTTCCACCTTCAGAAAAAAATTTAATTAAAGGTTCGAAAATATTAAACATTGCAAAAGAGTTAGCAATGGATGATAAACAAAGAGATTATATAAATGCCATTGATGCCTTCTATACCGATTGGAAAACTGTAGACCACAAAACAAGAGCAAAAAGATTTGAGGAAAAAATGGAGCAGATTTACCTAAAATATCCTGATGATGTAGAAGCTGCCATTTTTTACACCTTGGCATTGTATTCTACAAGAGATAGAGTAGAAAAAGAATATAAAAATGAACGCAAAGCAGGAAAAATTCTTGAAGCTCTTTTTACCGAAAACCCTAATCACCCAGGTATTGCTCACTATATCATACATAATTACGATAACCCAATTTTAGCACATAAAACACTTGAAACTGCTAGACGATATGCGCAAATAGCCCCTTCATCTTCTCATGCCCAGCATATGCCTTCTCATATATTTACTAGATTAGGTATTTGGGAAGAGTCTATCGAATCCAACATATTGTCTGCGGAAAGCTCTAGATGCTACACCGAATCAGCAGGAATAAATGGTGCATATTTTGAAGAATTACATGCTATAGATTATTTGGTTTATGCCTACCTTCAAAAAGGAAATAATTTAAATGCTGAAAAACAATATACACAAATAAGAAACCTTAATAAATTTCATCCGGCTAATACTATAGCATCAATCTACCCTATAGCAGCAATACCTGCAAGATTAGCTCTTGAAAACAGAAATTGGAAACGAGCAGCAAACCTAGAATTACAAAAAATTGAATTAAGTTGGGACAAATTTCCATGGCAAAAGGCAATACACCATTTTGCAAGAGCCTTAGGAGCGTCGCAAACAAAAGATTTTGATAAAGCTGAACAAGAAATTGAAATTCTAAAAAAATTACATCAAAATTTAGTAGATCAAAACGACCGCTCAAAGGCTATTCAAGTTAAGCAAGTTGAAATTCAAATTAAAACATCGCAAGCATGGTTAAGCTTTAGAAGAAATGATTTGAAAAATGGACTTCTATTAATGCAAGAAGCCGTAGAAATAGAGAAAGTGACAAGTAAACACCCAGTTACTCCAGGAGATGTTTTACCAGCCATAGAATTATTAGGTGATATGTTTTTAGAATTAAATAAACCAAAAGAAGCATTAGTAGCTTACAAACAGAATTTAGATGTGCATCCAAATAGATTTAATGGTATTTATGGTGCAGCCATTGCTGCCAAACAATTAGGAGACATAGAAAAAGCAACCTTATATTTTAAACAATTACTTAAATTAACAGAAAACTCTACTATTGAAAGACCAGAAATAGATGAAGCAAAAGAATTTATTGAACAGAAAATAATTTAATAATGAAAATCTATATTATTTTTTTGAGTTTTGTTACTCTTTGTATTGTTTCTTGTAAACAAACATCAGAAGGGCAATTACCTATTTATAACCCTTCCGATTTTAATCCTGAATTGGTAGATAAGAGTTTACAAAACACAAGTAAAAATCATACAGTAGCAGATTTTAGTTTAATAAATCAAAACGGAAATACTATAACTCAAGAAGATTATAAAAATAAAATTTATGTAGTTGATTTCTTTTTTACAAGTTGCCCAACTATTTGTCCAGTGATGACTGGTAATATGGCTAAAATTCAAGATGAGTTTATCAATAATAATGAGATTATGTTATTATCATTATCAGTAACACCAAGTGTTGATAGCATTCCTGTTCTGCGAACTTATGCAGACAATAAAGGTGTAATAGACTCAAAATGGAATATTACTACTGGAGAAAAAAAGCATATTTATGAATTAGCTCGGAAAAGTTACTTTGCAGTTGTTGAGAAAGGAGATGGTGGTTTACAAGATTTTATTCATACACCAAACTTTATATTAGTTGATAAAAAGAAACAAATACGAGGAATCTACGATGGAACAAACGATACGGAAATTATTCGGTTAATTGATGATATCAAAATTTTATCAAACTAGTTTATATCTTCCTTTTTCATTCTTCCTTTTTTCAACAAAAAAATCATATAAAACAAGGATCTTTTAATTCATTATTTCCAAAGGACTTGATTATATTTGATGAAAGCTCAAACATCTTCAAAATTAGCACATGAAAAAAACAATTTTAAGCCTTACGTTTCTATTTTTCACACTAATTTCTTTTAGTCAGAAAAAAATACCCTATGTTATTTATAATGCAAACGGAAAAAAGGTTTCGTATAAAAAAATGCTAAAAACTATTAGCAAAAAAGAACTTGTGTTATTTGGAGAATCTCATAATAACGCCATTGCGCATTGGTTACAATTTGAAGTCACTTCCGATTTACATAAAACAAACAAACTTATTTTAGGAGCAGAAATGTTTGAAGCTGATAACCAAACACCTTTAAACAACTATCTTAATGGTAATATAAAAGCAAAAGAGTTAGACACTTTAGCTAGATTATGGCCAAATTATAAAACCGATTATAAACCTTTAGTAGATTTTGCAAAAAACAACAATATTAAATTTATTGCTACTAATATTCCTAGGCGTTATGCAAATATGGTTTATAAAAAAGGTTTTCCTGTTTTAGATTCACTTACTGATAAAGAAAAATCATGGATTGCACCTTTACCAATCACATTTAATGCAAATTTACCTACATATAAAAATATTCTTAAAATGATGGGTGATCATGGCACACCAGAATTGGTAATGTCTCAAGCTACTAAAGATGCAACAATGGGACACTTTATTCTTGAAAATTTAAAAGAAAATCACACTTTTATACATTATAACGGTTCTTTTCATTCTAATTATTATGAAGGTATTTTATGGTATGTTCAACTAGAACGTCCAGAAATTGGCTATGCAACAATAACTACTGTTTCTCAAGAAGATGTTAGTAAACTTCTTGAAGAACATAAAAACAAAGCCGATTTTATTATTTGTGTGGACGATAATATGACGAATACTTATTAATTAAATGAACGATAACCTCATTCTTATACTTGCAATCCTTGTTTCCGCTTTAATTGGTGGCTATTTAGGTATGCTTTTCATAAAACTTAAAAGTAAAAGCGAAAAAAGCACCCTTGAAGAACGTCAGAAGCAATTGAGCCAACATATCAACGATTTAAAATTAAACGTTACTAAAACTGAAAATGAACGTGATGTGTTTAGAGATGAACGCGAAGGTTTAAATATTGAACTCGCTCAAAAAAATACAGAATTCGATAATTTACAGCAGCAAAACATTAAACGCGATGAAGAGTTAGAAGAGCGTCAAGAGCAATTACGAAAAGACTTTGAACTATTAGCTAATAAAATATTAGAAGAAAAATCTGAAAAATTCACACTTCAGAATAAAGAAAACATTCAACAAATATTAAATCCTTTACAAGAAAAAATTAAAGGTTTTGAAAAGAAGGTTGAAGATTCGCAAAAGGAAAGTATCAGCATGCATTCGGCTTTAAAAGAACAATTATTGGGTTTAAAAGATTTAAACCAACAAATGAGTAAAGAAGCCACAAACCTAACTAGAGCTTTAAAAGGCGACAGTAAAATGCAAGGAAATTGGGGCGAATTGGTTTTAGAACGTGTGCTAGAAAAATCTGGATTAGAAAAAGACAGAGAGTATTTTGTACAACAAAATTTTACACGAGACGATGGTAGTCGTGTACTTCCTGATGTTGTGCTACATCTTCCAGATGGTAAAAAAATGATTATTGATAGCAAGGTATCGTTAACCGATTATGAACGTTTAGTAAATGCAGATGACGATGATAAAGCTATCTTTTTAAAAGCACATGTCAACTCCATTAGAAGACATGTAGACCAATTATCTGATAAAAATTATCAAGATTTGTATGATATTGCATCACCAGATTTTGTACTTATGTTTATTCCTATTGAGCCTGCCTTTGCAGTTGCAGTAAGTGATGACAATTCTATATACAACAAAGCATTCGAAAAAAACATTGTTATTGTTACACCTTCTACCCTTTTAGCAACTTTACGCACTATTGATAGCATGTGGAATAACGAAAAACAACAACGTAATGCTATAGAAATTGCGCGACAAGCTGGAGCCTTATACGATAAATTTGAAGGTTTAGTTAAAGATTTAACTGGAGTTGGCAAAAAAATTGACGCTGCGAAAAACGATTATTCTGCTGCAATGAATAAATTAGTTGATGGTAAAGGGAATCTAATTACCAGTGTTGAAAAATTAAAAAAAATGGGTGCTAAGGCTAAAAAATCACTTCCAGAAGCCATTATAAATCGTGCTGAAGAAGATGAATAAAGTACATCTTTAAAAAAATAAAAGATTCTCAAATAACTATTTCCGAACTTATGTTGCCATCACATTCTAACTTTAGCGGTAAAATTCATGGTGGCTATATATTAATTTAATGGATTAAATCGCATTTACTTGTGCTTCAAAACATTCAAGAAATTATTGTGTAATAGCATCGGTAAATAAAGTTGATTTTTTAAACCCGATTGATGTTGGTGAATTAGTTTACATTTAAAGCTTCTATTAATTAAACAGGTAGAACGTCTATGGTTGTTGGTGTTTTCGTAGAGTCTGAAAATATTCAAATAGGAAAAATTAACCATTGTAATTCGTCTTATTTTACTATAGGTTGCTAAAAATAAAAATGGTAAGAATGTAAAAGCCTCTGGAATTATATTAGATACCGAACAAAAAGTTAGGCGACTTTCTAGAAGTATTGCAAGACAAGAACAATCCACAAAAAAGTCAGATAAATTTAAAGCATCAAAATTTAAAATTGATGAGTATCTAGAGATTTAAAAAAATCATAATGCAAAAACTGAACTCAGTAAAAAAAGCCGCTAATTAGCGGCTTTTTTTATTTGTAATATAGTTATAACTACTTACTCAAATACATTTTTCTACGAGAATACAAATCGTAAAACTGATCATCTTTTAAACTATCAATAAACAAAATACTTTCTCCTGTACTCTTCATTTCTGGTCCTAATTGCTTATTTACATTAGGGAATTTATTAAATGAAAATACTGGTTGCTTTATCGCATAGCCTTCTAATTGCGGATTAAAATTAAAGTCCGTTACTTTCTTTTCACCCAACATCACCTTCGTTGCATAATTTACATAAGGCTCTCCATATGCCTTAGATATAAAAGGTACGGTTCTAGAAGCTCTTGGATTTGCTTCAATAATATAAACAATATCATCTTTTATGGCGAATTGAATATTAATTAATCCGACTGTATTTAGTTCTAATGCTATTTTTTTAGTGTGATCTTTTATTTGTTGCATCACAAATTCACCCAAATTAAAAGGAGGTAATGTTGCATTACTATCTCCTGAATGGATACCGCAAGGCTCAATATGTTCCATAATTCCTATGATATAAACATTTTCACCGTCGCAAATAGCATCGGCTTCAGCTTCTATAGCACCATCTAAATAATGATCTAAAAGCAACTGATTTCCTGGCATTCGTCTCAACAAACTAACAACATGCTTTTCTAATTCTTCTTTATTAATTACAATCTTCATGCCTTGTCCTCCAAGAACATAAGATGGACGTACTAAAATAGGAAAGTCTAACACATCAGCTATTGCTAAAGCTTCATCTGCAGTTGTAGCAATATCGAACTCTGGGTAAGGAATATTATTTTCTTTTAATAACCTTGAAAAATGCCCTCTATCTTCAGCTAAATCTAACGACTCAAAACTAGTTCCAATAATTTTAATACCGTATTTGGTTAGTTTTTCAGCAAGTTTTAAAGCAGTTTGACCTCCAAGTTGAACAATAACGCCTTCAGGTTTTTCATGCTTAATAATGTCGTAAATATGCTCCCAGAAAACAGGTTCGAAATAAAGTTTATCAGCCGTATCAAAATCGGTTGAAACCGTTTCAGGATTACAGTTAATCATAATGGTTTCGTAACCACATTCAGCGGCAGCTAAAACCCCATGAACACAGCAATAATCGAACTCAATTCCTTGTCCTATTCTATTTGGTCCAGAACCTAAAACTATTATTTTCTTCTTATCAGAAACTACACTTTCATTATCAGCATAACGTTTACCGTCAGTAGTTTCCATATCGCTTTCAAAAGTTGAATAATAATAAGGCGTTTTTGCTTTAAATTCAGCGGCACAAGTATCTACCAATTTATAAACGCGATTAATTCCCATTTCTTCACGCTTATTATACACCTGACTTTCTAAACAACCCAACATATGAGCAATTTGTCTATCGCCATAACCTTTTTGCTTTGCTTCTAGCAATAAATCTTTTTCAATTGTATCTATTTCATACGTAGAAATCTCATTTTTAAGAATATGTAACTCTTCATATTGCTTTAAAAACCACATATCAATTTTAGTGATTTCATGAATTCTACTTAAAGGAATTCCCATTTGAATAGCATCATAAATAATGAAAACACGATCCCAAGAAGCATAAGTAAGCTTCTCAATTATTTCATCATAATTCTTGTTCTCTTTCCCGTCAGCACCAAGTCCGTTACGCATAATCTCTAATGATTGCGTTGCTTTGTGCAATGCTTCTTGAAACGAACGACCAATTCCCATCACTTCTCCTACCGATTTCATTTGAAGACCTAAAGTTCTGTCTGAACCTTCAAATTTATCGAAATTCCAACGTGGTATTTTTACAATAACATAATCTAAAGTTGGCTCAAATAATGCTGAAGTCGATTTTGTTATTTGATTTTGTAATTCATCTAAATTATAACCAATCGCCAATTTAGCTGCTATTTTTGCAATAGGATATCCTGTTGCTTTACTTGCTAATGCAGAAGAACGTGAAACTCTAGGATTAATTTCGATAGCAATAATATCTTCATTTTCATCTGGACTTACAGCAAATTGCACGTTACAACCACCTGAAAAATCTCCGATACTACGCATCATATGTATTGCCATATCACGCATTTTTTGGTACGTTCTATCACTTAATGTCATTGCTGGAGCAACCGTAATTGAATCACCTGTATGAATTCCCATAGGATCCATATTTTCAATAGAACAAATAATAACTACATTATCATTGGCATCTCTAAGTAATTCTAGTTCGAACTCTTTCCAGCCAATAAGTGCTTTATCAATCATTACTTCATGAATAGGAGAAATTTCCAATCCACGCGTTAATAATTCATCAAAATCTTCTTCTTTATACACAAAAGATGCACCAGCGCCACCTAAAGTATAGGATGCTCTAATAACCAACGGAAAACCAAACTCTTGGGCAATTTCTTTTCCTTTTAAATATGAAGTAGCAGTAGCTTGAGGCGCCATTGGAATTCCAATTTTAAGCATCAGTTCTTTAAACTGCTCTCTATCTTCAGTAATATTAATGGCATCAATATCAACACCAATAATTTCAATATCAAAATTTTTCCAAATACCCTTTTCATCAGCTTCAATACATAAATTTAATGCTGTTTGCCCTCCCATTGTTGGTAATACGGCATCAATTTGAGGGTGCTCTTTTAGTATTTGAACAATCGATTTTGCAGTAAGGGGAAGCAAATAAACATGGTCTGCCATTGATGGATCTGTCATGATTGTTGCTGGGTTTGAATTGATAAGAACGGTTTCAATTCCATCTTCTCTTAACGACCTTAATGCTTGTGTGCCTGAGTAATCAAATTCGCATGCCTGCCCAATAACAATAGGACCTGAACCGATAATTAATATAGACTTAAGTTTTGAATTTTTTGGCATTTTTACTGTATGATATTGTATTATATATTTTTACAAAAATAGTGATTAGCAGATATAAAAAAAGGCGTTACACCTAAGTAACGCCTTTAAAATATTAACAATTGTTAATCATTATTTTTTATGTCTTGTTTCAGTTGATACAGACAATTTCTTTCTCCCTTTAGCTCTTCTACGTGCAAGTACTTTTCTTCCATTAGCAGAAGCCATTCTTTCTCTAAAACCGTGTTTATTTCTTCTTTTTCTTTTTGACGGTTGAAACGTTCTTTTTGGCATTGTCTTATATTTTTAAAATCTTCTTTTATTTTTTGCTAAATAGTTTTAATAGTAAGCTTTAAAACCGGGGGCAAATATACAAAGCCTTTATTACTTTGCAAACCATTTTCAAAAAAATATTTTTAAATAATTCCATTTAAAAAAGTAATCATCAATTTTAGTGTTTTTTAGCTTTATAACTTGGTTTTTGTTTAATAGCAAATATAGGTGCAATTCATAAAAATTTAGTTTCTTTGTAGTCAGAATTTACAATCACTTATAAATTATAAAAATGTTCAATAAAATTATAAAACTTATAATAACAGCAGGTATTATTGCCTTTGCAGTATATCAATTCACAGAAGGATATATTGGTAATGGTATTATGTTTATTTTGTTCTCTTTAGTTTTTGTGTTTCTTTATTTTAAGAATGAATTTATTTTATTAGCATTTTTAAGATTACGTAAACAAGATTTTCCTGGCGCAAAAAAGTGGCTTGATAGAATTAAAAACCCAGAATCTGCATTAGTTACTAAGCAACAAGGTTATTATAACTATTTAAATGGTATTATGGTTTCGCAAAGTAATATGAATGAAGCCGAAAAATATTTTAAGAAAGCCATTTCGTTAGGATTATCTATGGACCATGATTTAGCTATGGCAAAATTAAATTTATCTGGTATTGCTTTTTCTAAGCGTAGAAAAAATGAAGCTCAAAAATTACTAAGTGAAGCACAAAAATTGGATAAGAATGGTATGCTAACTGACCAAATTAAAGAAATGAAACAAAATATGAAACGTGCACAAATGCCTAACCAACATTATGGTTCTGGCGGCTCAATACGATCTCAAAAAAGGAGAGGTTAGGTTAATTAAAATGAATTTTCATGCCTTCATATGATTTTTTAAAACCTAAATTTTCATAAAATTTAATTGCTTTAGGTCGTTTTTTATTGGTAATTAATTGAAGTAAGTGAGCCCTTTTATCTTTAACTCTGTTAATTGCCCATTCGAACATTATTTTTCCAATTTCGAACCCTCTTTTATCCTTTCTTATTCGTACAGCTTCAATTTGTGCTCTAACCCCACCTCGATAAGTTAAATATTGAATAAAGGTAAGTGGTAA
>CAZLXG010000010.1:0-43540 GCA_964563585.1 uncultured Flavobacteriaceae bacterium
TTAAATATGATATTTTTTATATTGAAAACTGGTCTTTACTATTAGATTTTAAAATCACTATTCAAACATTCATAAATGCTTTAAAGGGAGAAGATAAAGCATACTAATACATTTTATTTGACACCTTTAGTTTCAATAATAACACCAATGTTTAATTCTGAAACATTTATAGCAAAAACTATAAATAGTATTATTAATCAAACATATCAAAACTGGGAATTAATTCTTATTGATGATTATTCAACAGATAAAACACTTCAGATAGCTCAAGATTTTATTGCTAACTCCAAAATCAAGTTAGTTAAAAATAAAACCAACCAAGGAGCGGCAATTTCTAGAAATAAAGGAATTGAATTTGCTAAAGGTGCTTTTATAGCTTTTTTAGATGCGGATGATTTATGGAAACCAGAAAAGCTATCAAAACAAATAGCTTTTATGAAAGCTAAAAATTGTGATGTTTGTTTTAGTAGTTATGATTTAATAAACGAAAAAGGAAGTGTATTAAATAAGCAAATAAGAGCATTACCAGTTTTAAGCTATAAAAAACTTTTAAAAAGCAACTACATTGGAAATCTTACAGGAATCTATAGTGCAGAAAAGTTAGGAAAAATAACGACTTCTAACTTACGGAAACGTCAAGATTGGTTATTATGGCTTGCGGCTATTAAAAAGTCTGGTAAGCCAGCAAAAAGCATTCAAGAATCTTTAGCTTATTATCGTGTTAGGGATAATTCTATTTCCTCAAAGAAAATGAGTTTATTAAAATATAATTATGCTGTTTATAAAAGAGGATTAGGTTTTTCAGCTATAAAATCTTTATATAGTATGTTGGTGTTTTTAAAAGAGCATTTTTTTGTAAAAGCGAAACAAAAAATTACTTTACAAGAGAAATAAACTGTTTCAATTTACCACTTTTTGAGCGTTGTAATTGGTTTTGTTTTTCAAAAAGAATAGTCAAATCTTTTTCAAGGTAATTTTTCATTTCTGTTTTAATTATTTTTATTTTTTCATTTGAAAGTTCATTTTTACTTACATAATAGATTTTGAAAGTATCTTTTTTAAGCTGTTCTATAATAAACTCTTTTACATTTCCATCATCTTCAATAATACTTTTGGTAATATAATAAAATGTAAGTCCAGCAGCTTTTTTTCCACTAGGTAATATAGCAATATCATTGGTTCGTCCAATTAATTTTTTAAGTATAGGCTTTTTAAGCGTACTTTGTTTTGAAAGTATACCAATATCTCCAATATCGTATCGAATAAATGGATGTGCTTTATTGTATAGAGAAGTAATAACAATGCGTCCTTCTTCAGCTAAAGGAAGCGTATTATTTTGCTCATCAAGAATTTCTATAAATAAGGTTTCACTATTAACCTGCCATTCATCTTTAGGGTTTTGAAATGCAATTAAGTCTAATTCTGATGCACCATATTCATTAACAACAGGAACGCCAAATTGTTTTTCTAAAAGAAATTTATCATCATAAAAAAGCATTTCTGCTGTTACAATACATGTTTTAAGTGAAGGGCAAGCTGTTTTTAAAACAATATTTTTTCGTTCTAAAAACTTAGCAAATTGTACAATAGTACTTGTGTAACCATTAATAAAACTGAAACTTGTATTTTGAAATTTTTCAAGATGCTTTTCAAAAGCGTTATCACTTAAATCGAATACAGAAAAGCGAAAACGATTACTTAAAAAATCTTTAAAATGTTCTTTGTAGTACCCTTTTTTGTCTAATGGAATGCCATAAAAACGAGCTTGTTTAGAACTGTTGAAATTTATATTATACCAACTAAACCTATCTTTAATTTCGGCCCAAGTTAATGCGTGACAAAACTTGTCTTTAGCAAAAACAAACGGATTACCTGATGAGCCAGATGTTTTATTTATGTACACATTTTTTGCTGTAAATCCACCAGAAAGTCTTTCGGATAACGGTTGTTGTAAATCTTGTTTCGTCATCACAGGAATGCTATTCCAATCTGAAGAATTTGCATCTTTGGCAAACGTTTTATAAAACGAATTATGTTTTAAATGATATGCAACTATGTTTTGCTTGCTAGTTTCAACATAAGCTTTAAATTCATCTTTATTCTTATCCTGAATATTTTTCAATAAAGCACTAGCTTTCTTAATAGGAAAGCCATTTAACTGTAATGAAAGGTCGAATAAATTCAAAGACATAATTTTTGTAAAGTAAATAAAAAATATTCGTGAATTTGTGGCATTAGTTTTATTTTTGCGCAAACAAGAAACAACATGACAATTTTAATTCTAGGATCTGGCGGAAGAGAACATACATTTGCTTGGAAAATAGCTCAAAGCCCTTTGTGTAAAGAAATATTTGTAGCACCAGGAAATTCTGGAACTGTAAATATAGCAACCAATGTAAATATAGGTGTAACCGATTTTGAAGCAATTAAAGAATTGGTATTAGTAAAAGGTATTAATATGGTTGTTGTTGGACCAGAAGACCCTTTAGTGCAAGGTGTTCACGATTTCTTTTTAAATGATGATGCACTAAAGCATGTATCGATAATTGGGCCACAAAAAGCTGCGGCAGAATTAGAGGGTAGTAAAGAATTCGCGAAAGAATTTATGATGCGTCATAACATTCCAACGGCAGCCTATGAGTGTTTTAATAAAGATACTGTTGAAAAAGGCTATGCTTTTTTAGAAACCTTAAATCCGCCTTATGTTTTAAAAGCAGATGGTTTAGCGGCAGGAAAAGGTGTTATAATTCTTGAGAACTTAGAAGAAGCAAAAGCCGAATTAAAAAGCATGTTAGTAGATGCTAAGTTTGGAGAAGCAAGTACCAAAGTAGTTATTGAAGAATTTTTGGATGGAATTGAGATAAGCTGTTTTGTGCTTACCGATGGCGAAAACTATAAAATTTTACCAACAGCAAAAGATTATAAGCGTATAGGTGAAGGAGATACAGGGCTAAATACAGGTGGAATGGGAGCAATTTCTCCAGTACCCTTTGCAACTGAAGAGTTTCTTAATAAAATAGAAGAACGCATTGTAAAACCAACAATTAACGGTTTTAAAAAGGATAATTTACCATATATAGGATTTGTATTTATTGGACTTATTAAAGTTGGAAACGACCCTAAAGTAATAGAATATAATGTACGTATGGGCGATCCAGAAACCGAAGTGGTATTGCCAAGGCTTAAAAATGATTTTGTAGAAATACTTAAAGCCATGTCTAATAAAACATTAGATGAAATAGATATTGAAATTGACGAACGTGCAGCAACAACTATTATGCTAGTGTCTGGAGGTTATCCTGAAGCTTACGAAAAAGGAAAAGAAATTACAGGTATTGATGCAATAGAAGATTCAATAGTTTTTCATGCAGGAGCAATATTAAAAGAAGGTAGAGTTGTAACCTCAGGCGGGCGTGTTATGGCAATAACATCTTATGGTGACACGTACCAAGAAGCCATAAAAAAATCTTATCAGAACATAGAAAAACTACGTTTTGATAAGATGAATTACCGTAAAGATATTGGTTTTGATTTATAAGTAAGAATGAGCAGAAATACTTTTATCTTCCTCATTATTATCATTAAATATTTTTAATTGAAACATCCAATAAACCATTGCAATAAATCCAATAAGGATAAGAATCCAAGAAATTGTATTTGCAGCAAACCAGTTTTCTAGTTCTAATGCGGTTAATGCATCAAGTGGTAAAAAAAGCACATCAACAAATAAATCTTGTATAGCGTAAAAGAAATCTTTCATAGTTAGTATATTTACGTAGCAAAAATACAAAACCTGTTAATGATAACAAGCATTTTTAGTAAATCAAAGCCAATAAATTTTATTATTGTTTTTTTTGTTACGCTTTTAACTTTTATAGTAGCTAATTTAAAACAAATAGAAGAACCAATAAATATGGCATTTGTTTTAAAGCAAATGGCGTTGTTTTTTGTTTGTTTTATATCAATATTAGTTCTCAATTTTATAGTTGAAAAAAATAATTTAACTCAAAAAAACAATTACGAAACCCTGTTGCTTAGTTTGTTTTTATTAACGATTTCTCAAGTTGTAAGCAATGAAAATATTCTTTACGCAAACTTTTTTGTACTACTTGGACTTAGAAGAATAATAAGTTTACGCACACAAACAAACGTTAAAAAAAAGTTATTTGATGCTGCTTTTTGGATTACAATAGCATCATTCTTTTTCTTTTGGGCAATTTTATTTTTGCTCCTAATATTCATCACACTTTTGTTTTATACCAATAATAAAGTAAGGCATTGGCTTATCCCTTTCGTAGGGATGGCTACGGTTTTATTAATTGCTGTTTGTATATCTGTGATTTTGAACAACACTTTTTTAGGGATTTTTGATAGTTTTAAAGGTGTAAGCTATGATTTTAGTAGTTATAATTCGCCGCAATTTATTATCGCAATTACCATGTTATTTTCTTTTGGAATTTGGGCCTCCATTTTTTTTATAAAAAATATTAAGCACAAAAAGAAAGCATTAAGACCGTCGTTTAAAACAATCTTAATAACTGTAATAATTGCATTTGTAATAATTGTGTTAGCGCCAAAAAAAAATGGTAGTGAGTTTTTGTTTTTGTTAGCACCTTTAGCTATTATAATTACTAATTATATTGAAACCATTCAAGATAAATGGTTTAAAGAGCTTTTCCTTTTTGTAATTATAGCATTGCCTTTTGTGCTTTTATTGCTGTAGTTTTTCACCAAAAGCTAAATCGCCCGCATCGCCAAGCCCAGGAATAATATACCCTTTACTGTTTAGTTTTTCATCAATCGCTGCAATCCATAAATGCGTATTTTTATCGAAATTTTCATTAATAAAATCTACGCCATCTTGTGCTCCAATAACACTAACTAAATGCACTTCTTTTGGTGTTCCAAATGGTTTTAGAGCTTCAAAAGTAGCTAGCATAGATTGCCCACTTGCTAACATTGGATCTGCTAAAATTAACGTTTTGTTTTCAAGACTTGGACACGCCAAGTATTCAACAATAATTTCAAAACTTTCAGGATTATGTTTATGATGTCGGTAAGCCGAAATAAAAGCGTTTTCAGCATTATCAAAATAATTTAATAATCCATTATGTAAAGGAACCCCAGCTCTTAAAATAGAACATAATACAATATTATTTTCTACCAATTCAGTTATAGAAATCCCTAAGGGTGTTTCTATTTTAGTAGAATTATAATTTAATGTTTTGCTCATTTCATAACCTAAAATTTCACCAATTCGTTCTATATTTCGTCTAAAACGCATGCTATCTTTTTGAATATCAACATGTCGTAATTCGGAAATGAATGTATTTAAAATGGAGTTTTCTTTGGATAAATTATGAATTTTCATATTGTATATTATTAAGAGATTACTAAGTTAACAAAATAGACTTATATTTGTATTTTAAAATTAAATCGAATGTTTTCAGACAAGGCAAACACCATTTTTCAAGACGTTATAAAAACCTATAAAGTATTAAATACTGTAGACCAATCATTTCAAAATAAGTATAATAAAAATGAAGATTTAATTGCTCATTTATTATACAGAAAATGTTGGATTGACACTGTTCAATGGGCTTATGAAGATATTATTCGCGACCCGAAAATAGATCCTGTAGCTGCATTAACTTTAAAAAGAAAGATTGATGCATCAAATCAAGATAGAACAGATACTGTTGAATATGTTGACAGTTATTTTCTTCAAAAATATGCAAATGCACAAGTTAAAGATGGTGCAAAAATAAACTCTGAAAGTCCTGCTTGGGTAATTGATAGATTATCTATTTTGGCTCTAAAGGTGTATCATATGAATCTTGAAACAGAACGTACAGATGCTACAGATGAACATAAAGCGGCATGCCAGAAAAAACTTGATGTGTTGTTAGAGCAACGTGTAGATTTAAGTACTGCTTTAGATGATTTGTTACAAGACATTGAAAACGGAGATAAGTACATGAAAGTGTATAAACAAATGAAGATGTATAATGATGATGAGCTAAATCCTGTTTTGCGAGGGCAAAAATAAATGCCAAAATTACTTAAACATATTTTAGTAATTCGCCTTTCTGCAATGGGCGATGTTGCTATGATTGTTCCTGTTTTACAAGCGTTTTCCGAACAATACCCCAACGTTAAAATAACTGTTTTAACTAGAAGTTTTTTTACACCCTTTTTTAAAAATTTACCAAATGTTGCCGTGTTCTCTGCCGATGTTAATGGAAAGCATAAAGGTGTTTTCGGCTTATATAAACTTTCAAAAGAATTAAAAGCAATAGGAATTGATGCTGTTGCAGATTTACATAATGTGTTGCGAAGTAAAACACTAAAATTCTTTTTATTTGGAAAACAATTCATTCAAATTGATAAAGGAAGAGTAGAAAAAAAAGCATTGGTTTCTGGAGAATCATTCCATCAATTAAAAACTACACACCAACGTTATGCTGATGTGTTTAAAAAACTAGGCTTTGTTCTAGATATAAAAAGCCCAACATTCCCTAAGCGATTAAAATTAAATAACAAGACACAAGTTATTGTTAGTAATGACACAAAAAAATGGATTGGAATTGCGCCTTTTGCTGCACACGAAGGCAAAATGTATCCTTTAGATTTAATGGAAAAAGTTATTGAATCACTTTCAAAAGATTATAAAGTGATTTTATTTGGAGGTGGAAAGCATGAAATGAAGGTTTTAAATAAACTAGAAAATACTTTTAAAAACACAATAAATGTTGCTGGTAAATTAACACTAAGTGAAGAAATGGATGTGATTTCAAATTTAGACATGATGCTTTCTATGGATTCAGGAAATGCACATATTGCTGCCATGTTAGGAATAAAGGTTGTTACTATTTGGGGTGTAACACATCCGTTTGCTGGTTTTGCACCATTTAATCAACCAGAAGATTTTGCGATAGTTTCTAATAGAAATCTGTTTCCAGAAATCCCAACGTCTATTTATGGGAATAAATATCCAGAGAGTTATAGGGAAGTTTCAAGAAGTATTGCGCCAGAAACTATAATTAATAAAATTGTTTCTATTGTGTAAAAGCGAAGTGGTCTACTTCTAAATATTTTTAAACATCATCATAGTCAACCTTAATAGTTGCTGTTGTTGGATGTGCTTGACAGGTTAAAATTAAACCTTCGGCAACTTCACTATCAGTTAAAATATTATTCTGCTTCATAGTTACTTCACCTTCTGTTAAACGCGCTAAACAGCTACTACAAATACCGCCTTGACAAGAATAAGGCGCATCTAAATCTTCATCTAAAGCAGCTTCTAAAACGGTTTGTTTTTGAGACATTTCGAACGTAGTTTCTTCATCATCTACCATAACAGTAATTGTAGTTTTTCCGCTACCACTAGTTGTTTGTTCATTAATTTCGGCAGGTTTTGCGGCTTTAAAAAGTTCGAAATGCACACTGTTTTCATTTATACCATGTTCGGTTAAAACATCTTTTACAGTATAAATCATAGCTTCTGGTCCGCATAAATAAAAGGCGTCAACCTCAACATGTTTATGTTCGTTTTTCATCACATAATTAACCGTGCTTTTTTCTATACGACCAAATATTGAGTTGTCTTCATCCTTTCTACTAAATACAAATTGAATTGAGAAACGTTCTTTATATTGGTGTTGAAGTTCTAAAAGTTCGTTTAAAAACATAGTATCGTCCGTAGTTTTATTACCATAAACGAGAATAACTTTACTATGCACTTCTTCTTCTAAAGCACATTTTATAATACTTAAAACTGGTGTTATTCCACTTCCTGCTACAAATGCAGCAATATTTTTGGTTTTAGAATCATTAGGTTCAAAAACAAAACGACCTTTTGGAGGAGCAACTTCTAAAACATCATCAACTTTAAGTGTGTTGTTTGCATAAGATGAAAACGTACCGTCTTTAATTGCCTTAATCGCTACTTTAAGGTCACCACTTTTTGGTGAAGAACATAGCGAATAATCACGTCGAATTTCATTGCCATCAATTTTAGTTTTTAAAGTAATATATTGTCCCGCTTTAAAAGCAAAAGTGTCTTTTAAATTATCAGGAACATTAAAAGTTATAGCAACTGCTTTATCAGTTTCTCTTTTTATTTCTTTTATTGAAAGTTGATGAAATTGTGACATGTGTATAATTTTATACAAAAATAGTGAAGTTGCTTTTTAAATTTTAACTTTATTTGTAACAAATGATATAAAATCTTTACTAATACAGTAATTCAACAAAAACCACAACAAACCATTGCTATGAAAAAACTTTTTTTAATAGGAGCATTTTTAATTGCTTTTACTATACAAGCACAAGAAACCACAGATTATAAAAGTGAAACTATTGAATTTATTAAACTAACTGGAGCAGCATCAGCTTTTGAAAACGCAATAGAACAACTAGGTATTGGTGTTTCTGATGCTAACAAAGAAGCTTACACAAAAGAAGCTCTTGCAACTATGGATGGTTTATATGAGAAATTTGCTGACTTATATATGCAAGAATTCACACAAGATGAAATAAAAGACCTCATAGTTTTTTATCATACAGATTTAGGAAAAAAACTAGCCGAAAAACAATTAGGCTTAACCCAAAAAGCAATGATGTTTGGACAAACGTGGGGAATGGAAGTACAAGCAATAGCACAAAAATACAACTAATCAAAAAATTATGATTAAGCATTTTTTAAGTTTAGAATGGAAGCAATTTAAAAGAGCTTCATATTTTCAAAAAGGAGTTGCAATTAAAATTTTATTATTTCTAGCTGTTCTATATTTTGGAGGAATTGCAATTTTTATGGGAGGCGCAATGTTTTTTATTTTGAAAGAAGCAATGCCAGAAATTGACCCGATAGTAATTGTAAACAATTATTTGATTTATTGGATATTTTTTGAGTTGATGACTCGGTTTTTTATGCAGCAACTCCCAGTAATGAATATTAAGCCATTAATGATAATTCCTATAAAACGAAATTCTGTAATTCATTATTTATTAGGAAAAACAATTTTTTCGTTTTTTAACTTTATTTCTCTTTTTGTATTTCTTCCCTTTTCTGTAGTCCTATTATTTAATGGTTATCCTGTATTTAATGTAGTCTTATGGTTTTTTGCTATAATATGTATTACCATGTCTATAAATTTTATTAATTTTTTAATTAATAAAAGTAATATAGTCTTTTATAGTATTGTGTCTGCAGTGATTGCAATTGTAGCATTGAGATATTTTAATATTTTTGATGTAACAGAGCCAATGGGGAAAATCTTTAATGGATTATATAATCAACCCTATTTAGCAATTATTCCTTTGTTATTAATGTTAGGGTTATATAAAGTGAATTTTGATTTTATTAGAAGAGGATTTTATTTAGATGATGCAATATCTAAGAAAATAAAAGAAGTAAATGCAACCGATTTATCATGGATGAATCGTTTTGGAAGTGTTGCTCCTTTCTTGAAAAATGATATAAAAATGATTTCACGAAATGCAAGACCAAAACAAGTTTTAATGATGTCATTCTTCTTCTTGTTTTATGGTTTATTCTTTTTTACTCAAAAAACGTATATTGAAGACATGCCTTATGTATTGGGGTTTGCTTCAATATTTATTACAGGTGGATTTCTTTTAAGTTTTGGTCAATTGGTGCCTTCTTGGGATAGTGAATATTATAAACTTTTAATGAGCCAAAATATTCCGTATAGACAATATTTAGAGTCTAAATGGTATTTAATGGTTTTCGCGGTAATTGTTGCATTTATATTAAGTACTCCATATTTATATTTTGGTCTAGATATTTATTTAATAATAGCAGCAGGCGCATTATTTAATATTGGGTTAAATACATTTATAACCTTGTTTGGAGGCGCTTTAAATAGAGTTCCAATAGAATTAGACACAAAGGCAAAAGCTTTTAGTAACACCAATGGCTTTAACCCAACACAATTACTTATTGCATTGCCCAAAATGATATTACCAATACTAATCTTTTTTATACCGTATCATTTTATCAGCTTTAATGCTGGGCTTATAGCGTTAGCATTATCTGGGGTTTTAGGAATTGTATTTAAAAACTTTTTCTTAAATAAAATTGAGCAAGTATACCAGAAAGGAAAATATAAAACAATTGCAGCTTTTGCTGAAAAAAAATAAACATATAAAGTTATGATATCAGTAAGTAATTTATCAAAAACATATAACGGAGTTTCAGTTTTAAATATTGAATCATTAGAAATACCTAAAGGACAAAGTTTTGGTTTAGTAGGAAATAATGGCGCAGGAAAAACCACATTTTTCAGTTTATTACTTGATTTAATTCAGCCTACAACAGGACAAATTAAAAGCAAAGATATTTTAGTAAACGAAAGTGAAGATTGGAAACCGTTTACCTCTGCTTTTATAGATGAAAGTTTTTTAATTGGTTATTTAACCGCCGAGGAATACTTTTATTTTATTGGAGAATTACGCGGACAAAACAAAGCAGATGTTGATGCTTTAGTTGGGCAGTTTGAAGATTTTTTTCATGATGAAATTTTAGGAAAGAAAAAACACCTTCGCGATTTAAGTAAAGGAAATCAAAAGAAAGCAGGTATTGTTGCGACTTTTATAGGAAATCCAGAAGTTATTATTCTTGATGAACCTTTTGCTAATTTAGACCCAACAACACAAATTCGTTTAAAAGGAATTATTAAAGATTTAGCAAAAAAACAAGGTGTTACAGTATTGGTTTCTAGTCACGATTTATTACACGTAACCGATGTTTGCGAACGAATTGTTGTACTAGAAAAAGGAGAAGTTATTAAGGACTTAAAAACTAGTGAAGCTACTTTAAAAGAATTAGAAGCACACTTTGCAGGCGGTATGGCAGTTGAGCAAGAGGAAGAATAAAAACTAATTATATAATTTTAAGCTCGTAATTACATTCAATTTACGAGCTTTTTTCTGTGAAATACTTAGCTAAAAACCTTTAAAAAGCATCAAATTACCTCAAAAATTCAAAAAGATGTTTATTTTTACGTTTATATATAATAATAGCAAGAGATTGTAGTTATTTAATTGACTAAAAAACCTAGCATTGAAAATATCTTTTAAAACCATACTAGCTTTAATATTTTCTACAGTTTTAGTGGCAAGTTGTTCACGAAAAAAAGACAATTTTATTAGTAGAAATTATCATGCAGTTACAGCAGAATTTAATGCGCTGTATAATGGTTACAATGCTTTAGATGAAGGTAGAAAAACGCTTAATGAAGGTTATGCTGATAATTATTGGGATATACTTCCTATTGAGCGTATGCAAATCTCAGATGTTGTTGTGTTGCCTGGGCAATCAAAAAACGAAAATTTTACTAGAGCTGAAGAAAAAGCTGTAAAAGCGGTTCAAAAGCACGGAATGATTATTGAAGAGAAAGAAAAAAACCCTCAAATAGATGAGGCTTATATTCTTTTGGGGCAAGCGCGTTATTTCGACCAACGTTTTGTGCCAGCACTTCAAGCCTTTAATCATATTCTTTATAAATACCCAGCGAGTGATAAAATAAATCAAGCAAAAATTTGGCGTGAAAAAACTAATATTCGTTTAGAAAACGATGAGCTTGCTATTAAAAATTTAAAACGTTTATTATATCAAGAAGAGTTAGAAAATCAAGATTTAGCCGATGCTACTTCTATGTTGGCTCAGGCTTACCTAAATACCAAATCGGTTGATAGTGCAGTTACACAATTAAAAATAGCTTCAAACGCAACTAAAAGTAATGATGAGCGTGGTCGTTATCGTTTCATTTTAGGGCAACTTTATAATACACTTGGATATAAAGACAGCGCAAATATTGCATTTGATGAGGTAATTGAACTTAATAGAAAAACACCTCGTATTTATCTTATTAGTGCTCATATTGAAAAAATTAAAAATTTCGATTATCAAAACGGAGACAAATTTGAACTTTTAGAACACCTTACAGACCTTGAAGAAGATCGCGAAAACCGCCCATATTTAGATAAAATTTACCATCAAATAGCAGCGTATCATCAAGTAAATAAATCTGACTCTTTATCTACAAGATATTATAACAAATCACTTAGAACAAATTCGCAAGATAAAATTCTGAAAGCTAAAAATTATGAAATTCTTGGAGACATGAATTTTGATAAATCTTTATATAGAGCCGCAGGAAATTATTACGATAGCACAATGGCTAATTTAGTGCTTAATTCAAAGCCTTATAGAGTTATAAAGCGCAAACGCGATAATTTAGAAGACGTTATTTATTACGAAGATATTGCTCAAGTAAACGATAGCGTTTTAAGACTTGTAGGTTTATCTGATGCTGATAGAGTTGTTTATTTCGAATCTTTTATTGAGAAGCTTAAAATAGCTGAAGAAAAAGAGAAACTAAAACAAGAAGCAGACGAAAGAGCTAATAACGGTTTAGCAACGGTTAATAATAATATAGGTAATTCTTTACCTGTAAGAGGGGGTTTGCCAAGTCAAGCTTCAATATTTTATTTTTATAACCCAACAACAGTTGCTTATGGTAAAAATGAATTTGTAAAAATTTGGGGAGATAGAGATTTGGATGATAACTGGAGATGGTCTAACAAAAGCGGTTCATTAAATAGTAATAACCTTTTAGATAATAACCTTTTAGCTTCTGCAACCGATGAGGAAAAATTCGACCCTCAATTTTATATTTCTAAAATTCCTTCCGCAGAAAAAGAAATAGATAGTATTTTTAAAGAACGTAATTTTGCCTATTACCAATTAGGTCTTATTTATAAAGAAAAATTTAAAGAATATCAATTAGCAAAAAGTAAATTTCAAACCTTACTTAATAGCAATCCAGAAGTACGATTAATTTTACCATCTAAATACAATTTGTATAAAATTTATACACTTTTAGGAGAAAACGATGAAGCTTCAATTGCTAAAAACGAAATTATAAATAACTATCCAGACTCTCGATACGCTACTATTTTAAGTAATCCGGATCAAGTTTCATTGAAAGATGAAAATAGTCCAGTAAGTTTATATGAAAGTGTTTATGCACAACACGAAAATCAAGAATACGCAACAGTTATTTCTAAATGTGAAGAATATATTACTGCTTTTGATGGCGACCCAATTATTCCGAAATTTGAACTTTTAAAAGCAACTGCAACAGGTAGATTATTTGGTTATGAAGCTTACAGTAAGGCAATTAATTATATAGCTATTACCTATGCAAACACAGAGGAAGGTAAGCAAGCGCAAAATATGGAGTCTAATATATTGCCAAATATGGCAAGTAGTGATTTTGTAGTAGACAACGATAGTATTAGTAACAATTATAAAGTAGTTTACAAGTTCGATAACGCAGAACTAAATGATATTAAAACCTTTCAAACAATCTTAGATGAGGTTTTAGAAAGTATAAGATATTACAAATTAAAATCATCAATAGATGTTTATAAGCCTAATACAACACTTGTAGTTGTTCACGGGTTTAGTAACGCTCAGGTTGCTAAAACATTCGACCAGTTATTAGATAAAGAAAACAAACAAAAAATAAAAGAACCTTATTTTGCAATATCATCTGCAAATTATCGAATCGTTCAAATTCATAAAAATTTGGATGCATTTTTAAATATTGATAATAATTAAAATTAAAGAATTATGTTCTCTGATAATAAAAAAAATAGACAAAAGGTAGAAGGTACATCAAGTCAAAATATTATAGCACAAGGCACTAAAATTGTTGGCGATTTTAATAGTGAAGGCGATTTTAGAATTGATGGCGCTATAGAAGGAAATATTAAAACTTCTGGAAAAATTGTTGTTGGTAAATCTGGATTTGTAAAAGGAACTTTGCAAGGAACCGACGCCTATTTTGAAGGTAAATTTTCTGGAAAATTAGCATTATCTGGCACGTTAACTTTAAAAACATCAGCACATATTGAAGGCGAAGTTGTGGTTGGTAAATTAGCCGTAGAACCTGGTGCAACATTTAATGTTACTTGCATTATGAAAGGCACAGTAAAAGAACTTAATAAAGGTGGGCAACGACAAGCATCAGAAACCGAAAAAACAGCTTAAAAACGCTGCAATTCTTTCTGGAATTGCAATACAAATGGGTATTACTATATACTTATTTGTGCTTCTTGGTAAATGGTTAGATTCAAATTATAATAATGGAGATAAATTATTTATCATTATTACCACTCTTTTTGGCGTAGCTATTTCTCTTTACGCTGTTATAAAACAAGTTAATCGAATTAAATATTAAATGAATAGTCCATTTTTTAAATTTACAATTAAGCTAATTATTATTGCTACTATTGTATTCATCATTCATATTTTTATACTTAACACATTAGGTTTTTCATTATTTGAAAATAAAATAGTGCTTTCCTATTGTGTAAATGTATTTTTAGCAATTGCAATTTTTTTGTTTTTATATAAAATGAGAAAAAAGCATAAAGATCAATTAGGTTTTCTGTTTATTGCAGGTAGCTTGCTTAAATTCGCAGTGTTTTTTTTAGTATTTCACCCTAGTTTTATGTTAGACGGTGATATTAATAAATTGGAGTTTGCATCCTTTTTTATTCCTTATTTATTGTGTTTAATTATAGAAACCTTAAGTCTTGTTAAATGGCTAAATAAATCAGATTAAAAACCACATATTTTTAAGTAGAAAATCAGGCTATAAATAAACTAAAAAATAGTTTTTGGTTTTGATATAAAAACATACCTTTGCCCCGATTTTTAAGCCACTATTATTTAAAGTGATATGCAAAGAAAAACGTTACTTACATTACTTACATCATTTTTGATAGTATTTACTTTACAAGTAAATGCTCAGCATGAAGAAGCTACATATCAAAATGTTCAACATAATAGTCATGACGAACCACTTAGTTTAAGAGAGCAAATTAAGGCAGATATTGACCACCATTTATTGGACTCTCATGATTTTCATGTTACAGATTATTTAACTTTTCCTTTACCAATTATATTATGGGACAATGGGTTCCATTTCTTTTCATCTTCTAAATTTCATCACGGAGAAAGTGTAGCAGAAAGTAAAGGTAATTATTATGCTATTTCTCATCAGAATGGACATATTTATAAAACAGATAAAAGCGGCACAATTCATTTTGAAGGAGATTTTGAAACTAATGATAAGCCTTTAGATTTATCTATTACTAAAAGTGTAGTAATGATAATAATAACAGGTTTAATCTTGTTTTTATTATTTGGAGGTTTAGCAAAATCGTATGCCAAAAACGGAAAAATAGGAAAAGGTCCTGGTCGATTATTAGAACCAATTGTATTATATATAAGAGACGAAATTGCAATCCCAAATATTGGCGAAAAGCATTATAAAAAATACATGAATTATTTATTAACTGTATTTTTCTTTATATGGTTTGTAAATTTATTCGGTTTAACCCCATTAGGCGTAAATATTACAGGTAATATCGCTATCACATTTTCATTAGCAATACTAACTTATTTTATAACAACCTTTTCAGCAAAAAAAGATTATTGGAAACATATTTTTTGGATGCCAGGAGTTCCTGTTCCAATGAAAATATTATTAGCACCAATAGAATTGTTAGGTACATTTATTAAACCTTTCGCATTAATGATTCGTTTGTATGCAAATATGAAAGCGGGACATATTGTATTAATGAGTATTATTGGTTTGATGTTTATATTTAAAAGTTGGATAGGTAGTCCATTATCATTTGGATTAGCATTTGGTTTATCAATATTAGAATTATTAGTAGCAGCGCTACAGGCATATATATTTACAGTATTATCGGCATTATATTTTGGTTCTGCAGCCGAAGAACACGCAGACCATTAAGAATTAGAACATTAATTATTTAAATTTTATATTATGGAAGGATTGAATTACATTGGAGCAGGTTTAATTGTAATCGGTGTTGGAATTGGTATTGGTAGAATTGGTGGATCAGCAATGGAAGCTATTGCACGTCAACCAGAAGCTACTGGTAAAATCCAAACAGCGATGTTAATTGCAGCGGCTCTTATTGAAGGAATCGGTTTTGCAGCTTTATTTGCAGCATAACAAAAAAAAAACTAGTAGTAACGGTTGGTTGCTACTAGTTTTAAATTAATTAATGTATTCTTAAGAATTAAATCATGGATAAATTACTAAACGAGTTTTCATTTGGGTTATTTATATGGCAAACGCTTTTATTTTTAGCCTTAATACTTCTTTTGAGAAAATATGCTTGGGGACCAATTTTAAGTGCAGTTAACGAAAGAGAAGAAGGTATTAAAGATGCTTTAAAATCTGCCGAAAATGCAAAATTAGAAATGCAAAATTTGCAAGCAGACAATCAAAAATTGTTGAAAGAAGCAAGAGTTGAACGTGAATCAATGTTAAAAGATGCGCGTGATATAAAAAACAAAATGATTGAAGACGCTAAAGAAGAAGCGCAAGTGCAAGCTAGCAAAATGATAGAGCAAGCACAAGCAGCTATTGAAAGTGAAAAGAAAGCAGCTATGGCAGAATTAAAAAACCATGTTGCTGGATTATCAATAGAAATTGCCGAAAAAGTAGTACGTCAAGAATTATCGAATAAAGACAAACAAGTAAAATTGGTTGAGTCAATGTTAGATGACGCAAAATTAAATTAATTATAAAATGGCAGGAGCAAGAGCAGCAATACGTTACGCAAAAGCAGTTTTAAGTTTAGCAAATGATCAGAATTCGGCAGAAGCTGTAAATAATGATATGAAGCTAATGGCTAATACTATTGCACAAAGTAAAGATTTAAGCGATATGCTTCATAGTCATATAATTAATTCCTCAGTTAAAAAATCAGCATTATTAGAAATTTTTAAAAACTCTAATGCATTAACGGTTAAATTAATTGACATTTTAATTACTAATAAAAGATTATCAATATTAGAATATGTTGCAGTAAACTATAACCAATTATTCGATAAATTAAGAGGTATAGAGTTAGCAACAGTAACAACTGCAATTCCTTTAACAGAAAATTTAAAAGCGAAAGTTTTAGTAAAAGCAAAAGAGCTTACAGGAAAAGAAATTGAAGTAGAAAACATAATCGATGAAAGCATTATTGGTGGTTTCATTTTACGTATAGGTGATAAACAATACAACGCAAGTATTGCAAATCAACTAAGCAAATTAAAAAGAGAATTTACACTAAACTAAGATATTTATATCTAAATAATTAAATAAGATGGCAGAAGTAAAACCAGCTGAAATATCAGCAATCTTAAAACAACAACTTTCAGGTTTTGAAGCAAGTGCTTCATTAGACGAAGTAGGAACAGTATTAACTGTAGGTGACGGAATTGTACGTGCCTATGGATTAGCTAATGCTCAATATGGAGAACTAGTTGAATTTGATGGTGGTTTAGAAGGTATTGTACTTAATCTTGAAGAAGATAATGTAGGTATTGTATTGTTAGGTGCTTCAAAAGGAATTAAAGAAGGTTCTACGGTAAAACGTACCGAACGTATCGCATCTGTTAATGTAGGTGAAGGTATTGTTGGTCGTGTTGTAGATACTTTAGGAAATCCTATTGATGGTAAAGGACCAATAACTGGCGAAACTTACGAAATGCCTTTAGAGCGTAAAGCTCCTGGTGTAATTTATCGTGAGCCAGTAACAGAACCATTACAAACAGGAATTAAAGCAATTGATGCGATGATTCCGGTTGGTAGAGGTCAACGTGAGTTGGTAATTGGAGATAGACAAACAGGAAAAACTGCGGTTTGTATTGATACCATCTTAAATCAAAAAGAATTTTACGATGCAGGTGAGCCTGTATATTGTATATATGTTGCCGTTGGTCAAAAAGCATCAACTGTAGCTTTAATTGCTAAAACTTTAGAAGAAAAAGGCGCTTTAGCTTATACAACTATAGTAGCAGCAAATGCATCAGATCCTGCAGCAATGCAAGTTTATGCTCCTTTTACTGGTGCTTCTATTGGTGAGTATTTTAGAGATACTGGTCGTCCAGCATTAATTGTATTTGATGATTTATCAAAACAAGCAGTTGCATATCGTGAAGTATCTTTATTATTAAGACGCCCACCAGGACGTGAAGCATATCCTGGAGATGTATTTTATCTTCACTCTCGTTTATTAGAGCGTTCAGCAAAAATTATTAATAATGATGCGATTGCTAAAGAAATGAATGATTTACCAGAATCATTAAAACCATTAGTAAAAGGTGGAGGTTCTTTAACGGCATTACCAATTATTGAAACTCAAGCGGGAGATGTATCAGCATATATTCCAACAAATGTAATTTCTATTACAGATGGACAAATTTTCTTAGATGGAGATTTATTTAACTCTGGTGTTCGTCCAGCAATTAATGTAGGTATTTCGGTATCTCGTGTTGGTGGTAATGCACAGATTAAATCAATGAAAAAAGTAGCAGGAACATTAAAATTAGATCAAGCGCAATTCCGTGAATTGGAAGCATTTGCTAAGTTTGGTTCAGATTTAGATGCAGTTACTTTAAATGTAATTGAAAAAGGAAGACGTAACGTTGAGATTTTAAAACAAGCTCAAAATGATCCATTTACTGTTGAAGATCAAATTGCAATTATTTATGCGGGATCTAAAAACTTATTAAGAGATGTTCCTGTAAATAAAATTAAAGAATTTGAAAGAGATTTTATCGAATTCTTAAAGGTAAAACATGCAGGTGTACTTAGTACGTTAAAATCAGGAAAATTAACTGATGAAGTTACAGATACATTAACAACTGTTTGTAAAGATTTATCAGCAAAATATAAAGCTTAATTCTAAACTAGAATGGCAAATTTAAAAGAAATACGTAACAGAATATCATCAGTATCTTCAACGATGCAGATTACAAGTGCCATGAAAATGGTATCTGCTGCAAAGTTAAAGAAGGCACAAGATGCTATTACAGCAATGCGTCCTTATGCAAATAAGTTAACTGAGCTTTTACAAAGTTTAAGTGCTACTTTAGATGCAGATTCTGGAGGTAAATTTTCTGTACAACGCGAAGTAAAAAACGTATTAGTTGTAGTTATTAACTCAAACAGAGGTTTATGTGGTGCTTTTAATTCTAATGTTTTAAAGCAAGCAACAGCTTTAGCTGAGCAATATTCAGATAAAAACATGTCTTTCTTAGCTATTGGTAAAAAGGCAAACGATGCATTATCTAAAAAGTACAATGTAATTTCTAATCGTAGTGAAGTATATGATGATTTAACTTTTGATAATGTTGCAGAAATTGCAGAGTTATTAATGACTAAATTTGTTGAAGGCGAATTTGATAAAATTGAAATCGTTTATAATAAGTTTATAAATGCTGCTACACAAGAAGTAATGACAGAACAGTTTTTACCAATTGTGCCGATTGAAGGGAATACAGAAGGAAATACAGATTATATTTTTGAACCATCAAAAGCCGAAATTGTAGAACAACTTATTCCGAAGTCTTTAAAAACACAGTTATATAAAGGTATTAGAGATTCTTTTGCAAGTGAGCACGGTGCGCGTATGACAGCAATGCATAAAGCAACTGATAACGCAACAGAATTAAGAGATCAACTAAAATTGACGTATAATAAAGCGCGACAAGCATCAATTACTAACGAAATCCTTGAGATTGTTGGTGGAGCTGAAGCGTTGAATAATTAATAATTGTCATTCAGAGCGATAGCGAAGAATCTCATTATAAAATTTAAAGCCTTACTTTTTAGTGAGGCTTTTTCTATGGCATCAAATTTGAAATTGTATCTTTATAATATTCAAATTCAAAAAATGAAACTTTTAAAAAACATATCATTTTTACTTTTAGTAGTATTACTTATGTCCAGTTTTTCTCAATGTTCAAGTGCCCAAAAGCTAGAAAAGAATACTTCAATAAATTTTGGAGATGTTTATTGTCAAAAATGGGTAGCAGGAATTAGAGAAGGCGGGTCAGGTATTAACTTATTTATACCAGTAACAAAATCAAATAAAAATATTCAATTAGACTCTGTCTATTTTAGAGGTAAAGCTACTAAACTTGTACTTGCATACGATAGTTTACATTATGTTGGGAAATTTAAAAATATAGAAAAACATAGTCGCGATATAATTATGAGTAGCGAGCCTAAAGAAGAATATGGAAATCAAGCACCACAATTACCAAAGAAAATCCCTTTTGAGTTAGAAAGAAGTGAATGCGTTGTAAGCTACAAAGACAACAAGAGTACAAAATACGTTAAGATTGATAATATTAATGAAAAACCAATGGTATCCTATCCCAGTGCACCACCACAATAACTTATCTTTGGTTTACGTTTTCTAAAAACGTATTTTTATCAATATAAAAAACCAATCGTTGGGCGGACTCAAAACTTTATTTAAGCAAACATTTATATATGGTTTAGCAACTGTGCTACCACGAATGCTTAGTTTTTTATTAGTGCCACTTTATACAACAAACGGCGTTTTGTCATCCGTTTCTGAATACGGTAAAGTATCTGTTATTTTTTCCTATTTCGTATTATTTAATGTTGTTTTAGCCTATGGAATGGAAACCGCTTTTTTTAGGTTTTTTAATAAAGAAGGCAATAAAGATAGTGTTACAGGAACATCTGCAATTTCATTAATTGTTACTTCAATTACATTTTTTATTTTAGCTTTAATATTTCAAAATGGCATAGCTAATTATATTGACATTGATGTAAAATACATCAATTTAGTTATTTGGATTTTACTTTTAGACGCTTTAGTTATCATTCCATTTGCATGGTTAAGAGCTACACAAAAACCCATGCGGTATGCGGTTATTAAAATACTTAACGTAATAATTAATCTCGGTTTAAACCTATTTTTCTTATTGGCATTAAAAAATTTAGCTTCAAATAGTACGCTTTTCGAAAGCATTTACAAACCAAACTTTGAAATCAGTTATATCTTAATAGCAAACTTAATAGCAAGCGCAGTAACGTTAGTATTAATGTTTCCGTTTTACACGAAAATTAAATATGTGTTTGATGCTGTATTATGGAAAACAATGATGCGTTATGCATTTCCTGTGTTAATTGCAGGTGTTGCATTTTCAATAAATGAAACCTTTGATAGAATCCTTTTAAAAGAATTATTACCAGCAAATGTTGCCGAAACTGATATTGGAATGTATTCCGCATGTTATAAAATTGCGTTGTTTATGACGCTGTTTGCAACCGCATATAGATTAGGTATTGAGCCTTATTTTTTTAGCCATTCAAAAAGTGAAAACCCTCAAAAAAATTATGCAAAAATATTAGAATTTTTTGTGGCTTTTGGGTCTGTTATTTTACTTGCAGTAGTTGTTTTTGCAGATTTATTAAAACCAATAATTGTACGAAGCGAAGCGTATTGGGAAGCTATGTGGGTAGTTCCGGTAATTCTTATTGCTAATTTTTGTTTAGGCATTTATCATAATCTTTCTGTGTGGTATAAAGTTACTGATAGAACTAAGTTTGGTGCCTATATTTCTATAGTTGGTGCTATTCTAACATTGGTGATTAATATTTTGTTTATAAAGGAATATAGTTATAAAGCGTCTGCGATAGCAACGTTGTGTGCTTATTTTATTATGATGATTTTATCATATTATTTTGGTAGAAAATACTATCCAATTCCGTATAATTTAAAGAAAATTGGCATGTATTTTGTTCTTTCAATTGGTTTGTCTGTATTATCGTTTTACCAATTTAGAGAAAACTATGTTATAGGAATTTCAATGTTAATTGTATTTTTGAGCATCATTTATATTTCTGAAAAAAACGAAATTAAAAAGTTTTTAAAAAAATAGTATGCAAATAAAAATTATAAATAAATCTACTCACGTTTTACCACATTACGAAACTATTACTTCTGCAGGAATGGATTTACGTGCAAATATTACAGAACCAATAATTTTAAAACCTTTAGAACGAACCATTGTAAAAACAGGTTTATTTATTGAGCTACCCATTGGTATTGAAGCACAGGTGCGTCCACGAAGTGGATTAGCAGCAAAAAATGGAATAACTGTTTTAAATGCACCAGGAACGGTTGATGCAGATTACAGAGGAGAAATAGGAGTGATTTTAGTGAATTTATCAAATGAAGATTTCACTATTGAAAACGGTGAACGTATTGCACAATTAGTTATATCGAAACATGAACGTGCTGAATGGATAGAAGTGGAAGAGTTATCTGAAACAGATAGAGGTTCAGGAGGATTCGGTAGCACTGGTGTAAAATAAAGAGGTAAAACATAACCAAATCAACTTAAAAACATGAAAATAATAGTACCAATGGCAGGACGAGGTTCTCGTTTACGTCCACATAGTTTAACCGTACCAAAACCATTAATTCCTGTAGCGGGACAGCCAATCGTTCACAGGTTGGTAAAAGATATAGCTAAAGTTTTAAATCAACCTATTGAAGAAATTGCATTTGTTTTAGGCGACCCAGCTTTTTTTGGAGATGATGTTGTAAAAAGTTTAGAAAATTTAGCAACAAGTTTAGGTGCCAAAGCCTCAATTTACCGTCAGGATTTGCCTTTAGGAACAGGTCATGCCATTATGTGTGCAAAACCATCACTTTCTGGTCCAGCGGTTATTGCCTATGCCGATACGTTAATTAGAGCTGAGTTTGATTTAGATCCAAAAGCAGATAGTGTTATTTGGACAAAGCAAGTTGATAATCCAGAAGCTTACGGTGTTGTAAAGCTTAATGATGAAAATGAAATTGTAGAGTTGGTTGAAAAACCAAAAACCTTTGTAAGTAATCAAGCGGTTATTGGTATTTACTATTTTAAAGATGTTGCTGTTTTAAAGGGAAAGCTTCAAGAAATATTAGATGAAAATGTGATGAATGGTGGCGAATATCAAATTAACGATGGTATTAAGCGCATGATGGCTGATGGAAAAGTGTTTAAAACAGGAACTGTTGATGAGTGGATGGATTGCGGAAACAAAAAAATTACCGTTGAAACCAACACTAGAATGTTAGGCTTTTTAAAAGCAGATGGCGAAGAACAAATGGTTGCAAATTCTGTTCAACTTAATAATTCAACAATTATAGAGCCTTGTTATATTGGCGAAAATGTAATGCTAAATAATGCTACTATTGGACCAAATGTATCTATTGGGAATAATTGTACAATTGAAAATTCAATCGTTAAAAATAGCTTAATTCAAACGCATACTTCTATTAAAAATGCTAATTTAGATGAAGCTATGATTGGTAATTATGTTAAATACGATGGGAATTACACCTCGATAAGTATTGGTGATTATTCTGTTTTGGAATAACTATTAAACTTATAGGAATAAGCTAAATGTTGGCAGATAGTTGCGTTAGGGATTGCAGTGGCATCCTTTTTGCCATTAAAAAGCAAAAAGATATAACGAAAAGCCCGACCCTTGTGGTAACGCTCAAATTATAATATATGAAACATAAAATCTATATACTTATTTTTTTCTTCGGAATATTACTCTTTCCGCAGGTAGATTATGCTCAAGTAGATTTTAATAAAAAGCCCGATGACGATTTAGGAAATGTAGAAGATAAATTTCAGGAACTTTTTTATGAAGCTTTAAAGCAAAAAAGTATTGAAAATTACGATAGGTCTGTTGAATCGCTTTTAAAATGTATAGAATTAGATGATACGGTATCGGTTTTATATTTCGAACTTGGTAAAAATTACAATAAGCTTAAAGATTTTGGTGAGGCTGAAGATGCGCTTAAAAAAGCCGTTAATATAGAGCCAGATAACGAATGGTATTTGGATGGGCTTTATGAGTTTTATGCGCAACAAAACGATTATAATAAAGCTATAAAAACGGTAAAACAGTTGGTTAAATACCATCCAGATTATAAAGAGGATTTGGCTTCGCTTTATGTTAGAACAAAAAAATATAATGAGGCGTTAAAGATTTTGGATGAAATGGATTTGGAATTTGGAGTTTCATTGGCAAGAGATATGCTTCGCAATAAGGTTTATAAAGCTACTGGACGTAAAAAAGACCAGATAAAAAACTTGGAGTCGCGTGTAGAAAGTAACCCAGATAAAGAATCGAATTATTTAGCATTAATTTTCCGCTACAGCGAGAATAATGAAAAAGAAAAGGCTTTTGAAACGGCAAAAGAACTTCTTAAAATCAACCCAGATTCGGAGGTAGTTCATTTGGCTTTATACAAGTTTTATTTGGATGAGAATAATCCTGAAAAGGCGATTGAATCTATGAAAATTGTTATTAAAAGCGGTCAGATAAAACCAGAAGGAAAACAAAAAGTATTATTAGATTTTATAAAATTTGTTGGTAAAAATCCGCAATACGAAGCGGACTTGGTTGAAGCTACAATTATGGTTAAAGATGTTAATAATGAAGAAACATTGGTTGAACTTGGGCAATATTATTTTGCTAAAGGCGAAAATACAAAAGCTTTAAAATACTTTGAAGATGCTTTAAAATTAGAGGATGATAACTTTACTATTCTACGTACTATTTTGTTGCTCCATATAGATCTAGAACAGTATAATTTAGCTGAAGAAAAAAGTAATAATGCGCTTCAAAAATACCCGTCGCAACCATTATTATATTTAATTAATGGTGTTGCATTAAATAAATTAAATCAATCTGCAAAAGCAGTTGAAACTTTAGAAATTGGTTTAGATTATATTATTGATGACATAAAAATGGAAACCGATTTTTATAATCAATTAAGTAAAGCACACACGTTGTTAAACAATACTGTTAAAGCAAAATCGTTTAGTGATAAAGCAAAACAATTAGAAACCTCAAATTAATGATTAAAGACAAGCTTACTTATTTTGTGCTACTTGCTCTTATTGTATTTAATTGTAAATCTGCTAAAACTATTGTTGATGGCGAATCAAATTTTGGCTTATCGACAAAGCAGTTAATAAAAGAGAATGCAAAACAAACGCCTAATTTTAAAACCTTACGAGCAAAACTTAAAATTGATTATATAATAAAAGAAAATTCAAAATCTGTAAATGTTAATTTACGATTAGAAAAAGATAAAACAATTTGGATGAGTGCATTTTACGGTGTTGGTAAAGTATTAATTACACCAAGTAGAGTCGCATTTTATGATAAATGGAATAATCAATATTTTGATGGTGACTATGTTTATTTAAGTGATTTGTTAGGAACAGAACTTGATTTTCAAAAAGTTCAAAATCTATTATTTGGTGAAGCTGTTTATAATTTGAAAAATGATAATTATAAATTATCTGTTGATGATGGAAATTATATACTTCAACCTAAAAAACAACGTGAGCTTTTCGAATTATTTTTGTTATTAGACCCGTCATATTTTAAAATTAAATCGCAACAAATATCACAAACAAAAGAGTTTAGACATTTGCAAATAGATTATTTAACACATCAAAAAATAGATAATCAAATCCTTCCAGAACTTATAAAAATTATTGCTGTGGAAGCGAATGAGGAAACAATTATTAAGATGGAATTTAAAAATGTGTCTTTAAATGAAGATTTACGATTTCCGTTTAAAATACCATCAGGTTTTAAAGAAATTAAGTTGTAATGTTTAAAAAAGAAAACATATTTAAAGTGTTTTTGCTATTCATATTTATGTTTAGTGGCTTACAGATGTTTTCTCAAAACAATAAACAAAGGGCTTTAGAAACCAGAATACAAGAACTGCGAGAAGAAATTAGAAAAATAAATACTTTACGTATCGAAAACAAATCAAAAGAAAAATCGCAGTTATCATTAATTGAAGATTTTAATTATAAAATTAGTGTGTTGAATAATTTAATTAAAGTTACCAATCAGCAAGCAAATTTACTTACCAGAGAAATTAATTCAAATCAAAAAAAAATAACAAATCTTCGTAGTGAATTGACACAATTAAAAGAAGGTTATGCGGCTATGATTGTTAAGTCGTACAAAAGTAAAAACCAACAAAGCAGAATTATGTTTTTGTTGTCATCAAACAATTTTCAACAAGCTTATAAGCGTATACAATATATTAAGCAATACTCAAATCATCAAAAACAACAAGGGGAAACTATTAAAGCGAAAACAGTTGAATTGCAGAGTACAAACACCAATTTATTAAAGCAAAAAGAAAACAAACAAAAGCTAATAGCTGAGAATAGAAATACTCAAAAATTATTAGAAGCTGAACGTAGGCAGCATGAAGTTTTAATGAAATCTATTAAAAAGAACATTAATGTTTATACAGCTCAAATTAAGAAAAGACAACGTGAAGCAAGTAGAATTGATGCTGAAATAAATAAAATTATAAGGGCAGCTATGGCTTCTTCAAATAGAAAAGTAGGAAAATCTTCGAGTTCAAAAACGTTTGCATTAACACCTGAAGAAAAAATATTGGCATCAAAATTTGTGGCAAATAAAGGAAAATTGCCTTGGCCTGTAGAAAGCGGCTATGTGAAATTAGGCTATGGAACCCAACGTCACCCCATCAATAAATCGTTAACTATTAAAAGCAATGGTGTTAGAATAGCTACTAAAAAAGGAGCAAAAGTATTGGCGGTTTTTAATGGAGAAGTTATTGGGGTTGTTGCTATGAGGAATGCAAATCCATTTGTTATTATTCGTCATGGAAATTATATTACATATTATAAAAATTTATCGAAAGTATATGTAAAAAAAGGAGATAAGGTTACTACTAAGCAACAAATAGGCGAAGTTTTTACTAATCGCTTTAATGGCGAAACTATATTAAATTTTAGTATTTCTAAAGAAAGCTCTCCACAAAACCCAGCAAGTTGGTGTTATAAAATGTAATTAATTCCTACGAAGGAATCTTTTAAATAGAAAATTGTGATTATTTTTTGAAGTTCTAAATAGCAATAGGGATTGAAAAGGAAATCCTTTTTGTGAGGTACGAGCAAAAAGATTGTATTGGAAAGCCCGACCCGATAGGGAATTGCCCAAATAATATTACTCAAACAATGCTTTTAACTCGGTAGCTTGTTTTGGTTTTATTTTCCCTGCTAATAATAAGCTCAATTGTTTACGGCGTAAAGCAGCTTCAAAACGTTCATTTTCTAAATCAGTTTCAGGAATAATTTCTGGCACAGTAACAGGTGTTCCTGTTTCATCAACCGCAACAAAGGTGTAAATGCCTTCGTTAGCTTTTGTTTTTGCTCCAGATAATCGGTCTTCGATCCAAACATCAATATATATTTCCATAGAAGTTTTAAAGGCTCGAGACACTTTAGCTTCAACCGTAACTACGCTACCTAAAGGAACTGCTTTATTAAAAGCTACGTGATTAACAGATGCTGTTACAACAATACGTCTGCTGTGGCGTCTTGCCGAAATACTTGCAGCTCTATCCATTCGCGCTAATAATTCGCCGCCAAATAAATTATTTAAAGGGTTGGTTTCACCTGGTAAAACCATATCAGTAAGTATTGTTTTAGATTGTTTTGGCGTTTTTGATTTCATCATTTAAAATATTGATAAAACAAAGGTATAACCTATTTATAGTTTATGTATAAAAAGGAGGTTAAAAAAAGAAGATTTATTCACTAAATTTTCAATTTTACGGGAAACCCGTAATGCTTTTTTGAGATTAGACAAAAATGTTAAAATCCTGTAGGAAAAGCTTTGTTTGTATAAGTGAATTTGATAGTAAGCATAGAATTAAAACAGAGTTTTGGAGTCAAGATTATAAATTTTACTAATCTGTTGGTGTGCAAACCAAAACACAAAGACGTCGATTTGGTATATGGTGGGCTTCTAAATCTGATAAAAATCCTATTTATATGTGGGATGGTAAGTTTAAAGTTAATGTTAGTAGCTCATCATTGTTTGGCACTTTTGTTGATACACAATTAAAATTACCAAGCGGAAATATTCCTTTTTTTGATTTTGGAAATGACCAAATATTAAATATTTACATACCAAAACTTTACAAAAAAGGAAAATATAATCTAAATTTAACAACTCAAGATATTACAAGTCAGTCAAACATAAAAGCATTATATAAAATGGGGATTGATTTTCTTAACTCACCAGAAATTGCTAACAGTGGTAAGGTAAAAAAGTTTGCAGTAACCTATCAAAAAGACTATAACAATATAGAGGTTATTTATTTTGGAGAACTCTACAAAAAAACGAATAGTAACTATTTAAAAAGAACTCTTTATAATAGTGGCGTGAATTTTGTAATAAGTTATGCTTGGACTGAAGGGCCTAGAGCAATTACCACAACCGAAACAGATATTTTTGAAAATACCAAAACAATAATATTAGGTACAGATTATAGTTTTGCTGGAAAGTTTTCAATAGAACCTGCCGATGATTTTTTTAGAGACTACACTCATTTCGACCTAGATATATATGCTGTGGCTAGACGTGGAAATACATGGAAAGGAAGTAGAATGATTAAAAAGGAAAAATAATAATACTTATAAAATTATGAATAAATTATTTTTAATAATAATGTTCTTGCTTTTTTTTATAAATGGGCATACACAAGACAAATGGTTTTCTACAGTAGAATTAGATTTTATAGTTCCAAATGAAATAGAATATAGTTATTTTCTTGAGCATTATACTTCATCTCATATAGAATCTAAAACATCTTTTGCTTTGCAGTACGCCATAAACTATAAGTTATTTGATAAGTTAAGTGTAGGTGCTTTAACAGGAATTCAGCAACAATATGGCGCAAATTTTTTTATGTACAAAATTGGAACTAATGTAAAATATTATTTTGTTGATAGCGATAATGTATATACATATTTACAATATGCAGGAAATTTTACAGTAGATAAGAATAAATTTAAAAACGGCAATAACCTAAGACTAGGTATTGGGTTTCCTGTTATGAAAAGGAATAGTTTTAACTTAAATTTAAACATTTTTTATGATATTAATCATTTTAACCTATCAGGTTCTAAGCCTTTGATGTTTGGAAATGAAACACCTAAATCAATTTTCTTTAGGTCTTACGGAATAAGTTTTGGTATTAAATTTTAAAATAACATGTAATACGGTGTAAAATAACAGTTAAGGGCTAAACTAAAAAATTGGTTCTTTTCTGCTATTTTTTAATATTGTAAATTGGTACAAATAAATTTTAAAGAAAGCACCAAGCAAAATAAAAATCTAATCTAATTTTTTAACTAGTAACCACGCGTCTCTATTATGCGTTTTCTTAATAGTTCGTAAAGCTTTTAAGGCTTCTAATCTATCTTCATAACTAGCATAAACTACTTGATGTAAACCATATTTATTAGCGCCAATTTTTCTAGCACTAAAACCATCAACTTTAAGTTGATTGATTTTTTTATCGCAATTAGCTTCAATTCTAAAAGCGCCCGCAATAATGTGATAATTACCAGTTTGTTTTGTAACGTTTAAGGTAATTGCTGGAAGTGGATTTAAACTAAATGTAGCTTGTTGTATTTTAGTATCAAGCTGTTGTGTAGCTTTTTCTTGAGCTAATTGATTATGCGCTTCAATTTGATTGATATATAAGTTAGAAGTTACCAAGCCACCAAGTGTTAAGGCAATTAAAGCTACAGCAGCATATTTTAAATATGGTTTTGTTTTACGTTTTTCAGGCGTAAAAGCAATAGGAATTACCTTTTCAATAGCCTCTGCAGTTTCTTTATAAATTTCACGAGTTACATTAGGCGACACAAATTGAGATAAGCCAAACGAATCGGTTAAATAATTAAGATGATATGTTGGTTCAAATAAGATTTTACCTTCTTTATTGAATATAATTTCACCAATATTATCAAACGTAAGCGTTTCACCTTGTGTTAAATAAGCTTTTAGTGCTTTTACGCGTTTTGCAATTTTTTTACTTGCAACTTCAAAAGGGATTTTCTCTACATCAGCAATATAATGTGCCAATAAACCATCATTTTTTTGAATCTGCTCGTTAAACGACACCAATTTTTTTGGCGGATAGAAAGCATTTGTCGAATCATTAATAGTAGCCGAAACCCGTTGCGTTAAAAAAGCACCGAATTCAGGAATGGTGACACATTCATATCTGTATAATAAATCGCTTATGTAAGTTTCTAATTGCATAAAAACAAAGTTAAAACTTTTTACTGTCGAATAAAATTTAGGAAGAAGTATTTATTAACAAGTAACAAATCAATCTTACTACAAGTTTAAAAGTACTAAGTAATACTTGTGAATTAGCACATAAAAGAAACACAAAATTTTAAATCTCAATTTATTGAGTAAAAATTCTTTTCTTGCGGCTTTAAAATTAAACCCATAGAATGACCGAACAAGAGTTGCTTTATACCTTAGCGTTACAACATGTGCCAAATATTGGCGATATAACTGCTAAAAGACTTATATCTAATTGTGGCTCTGCGGAAGCTGTTTTAAAAGAGAAGAAGCAAAACTTAATTAAAATTGATGGTATTGGTTCTGTTATTTTAGGAAACTTATTTGAAACACATCATATAAAAGCCGCCGAAAATGAGATTGATTTTATAAAAAATAATGAGATTAAAGTATCTTATTTTAAAGATGAAAGCTATCCTGAAAAGTTAAAACAATGTATTGACGGACCTATTTTGTTATTTCAATCAGGAAATATTAATTTGAAAGAACAGCGTATTATTAGCATTGTTGGTGCTAGAAAAATTACCACAAACGGTATTGCGTTTTGCGAAAAACTAGTAGAACAATTAGCACCATTTAATCCAATTATTATTTCTGGGTTTGCTTACGGAACTGATATTACCGCACATAAAGCTGCAATAAAAAACAATTTACAAACCATTGGTTGTCTGGCACACGGGTTAAATACTATTTATCCAAAAGTGCATAAAAAGCACATGATAGATGTGGAAAAAAACGGTGGTTTTTTTACCGATTTTTGGAGCAGTGATAAATTTGACAGAAACAATTTTTTAAAACGAAATAGAATTATTGCAGGTTTAAGTGAAGCCACAATTGTTATTGAATCTGCTGAAAAAGGTGGAAGTTTAGTAACTGCAGATATAGCAAATTCATATAACAGAGATGTGCTTGCAGTTCCGGGAAGAACAACCGATTCTCAAAGTGTTGGTTGCAATAATTTGATTAAACATCAAAAAGCACACATGTTGTCAAACCCATTAGATGTGCCTTATATTTTGAATTGGGAATTAGAAGAAAATAAGAAACAGGCAGTTCAAAAAAAGTTATTTGTAGAGCTTGATGCAACCGAAAAAATCATTTATAAGTATCTTAAAGACAACGAAAAACAGCAATTAGACTTTATTGCTATAAACTGTAATCTTCCAATTTTTAAAGTGGCGGGAATATTATTAACTATGGAACTTAAAGGAGTTATTAGACCACTTCCAGGGAAATTGTTTGAGATTATTTAGATTTTTTTATTAGATGAATAAGGTTTCCGGCTGAAAGTAAAAAGATATTAAAGCACTAATAGCCAACCAATCAAAACTTTTTTTATTTTAATATCCAACTTTTTCACGAACCCTTTTCAAAACATTATCTGCAACAACTTTTGCTTTTTCTGCACCAACAGCTAAAGCATCATCAATTTCGTTGAGGTTATTCATGTAGTAATTATAACGTTCGCGTTTAGTGGCAAATGTTTCAATAATAAGTTCAAACAACGCTTGTTTTGCGTGTCCGTAACCATAACCACCATTTTCATAATTAGTTTTCATGCTTTCAATTTGAGCATCATTTGCTAATAATTTATAAATAGCAAAACAGTTACAGGTTTTCCAATCTTTCGGGTCTTCGAGTGGTGTGCTATCCGTTTGAATACTCATTATTTGCTTGCGCAATTTTTTATCAGCTAAAAATATATTGATAATATTTCCTTTGCTTTTACTCATTTTCTCACCATCAGTTCCAGGAATAAGCATCGTCTCTTTTTGTATGTCTGCTTTTGGTAATACAAAAGTGTCTCCAACTTTAGTATGAAATCTTGAAGCTACATCACGTGTCATTTCAATATGCTGTTCTTGGTCTTTTCCAACAGGAACAATATCGGCATCATATAATAAAATATCGGCAGCCATAAGCATTGGGTATGTAAACAAACCAGCATTTACATCTTCTAATCTATCGGCTTTATCTTTAAAACTATGCGCTAATGTTAAACGTTGATACGGAAAAAAACAGCTTAAATACCAAGATAACTCAGTTACTTGTGGCACATCGCTTTGTCTGTAAAACACTGTTTTTTCAATATTTAATCCAAAAGCTAACCATGTTGCGGCAGTGGAATAGGTGTTGTCTTTTAAAACTCCAGAATCTTTAATTTGGGTAAGCGAATGTAAATCTGCAATAAACAAATAAGAATCATTTTTAGGGTTTTCTGCCATTTTTATAGCAGGAATTATAGCGCCTAATATGTTTCCTAAATGTGGTGTTCCTGTACTTTGTATGCCTGTAAGTATTCTTGCCATCTGTTCTTTCCGCAAAAGCGAAAATATTTTTAAGATTAAACTAAAAAGCAAAGGTAATTTTTTTAATAGAATTGCTCAATACAATTGTGTATTTTTGGTTTCGATGAAAATTTTCAAATACATTTTTTGGGTATTGTATCGCATTTGGTTTTATATTCTTGTGGCGTTACCAATTATTATTATGTTTCCGTTTCTTATTATTTCTATTTTAAAGGAAGCATGGTATCCATATTTTTTTAAAATGGCACGTATTTGGTCTAAATGTATTTTAATAGGAATGGGTTTTAGATATTGTGTAGAACACGAACAAATTCCAGAGAAAGGTAAAAGCTATATGTATATAGCAAATCACACATCTATGGCAGATATTATGCTGATGTTGGTTTCGGTAAAAAACCCATTTGTTTTTGTGGGCAAAAGGGAACTTGCTAAAATTCCACTTTTCGGATTTTTTTATAAACGTACTTGTATTTTGGTAGATAGAGGCTCGGCAAAGAGTAGACAAGCAGTTTTTTTAAGTGCACAACGCCGATTAAAACAAGGCATGAGCATTTGTATTTTTCCTGAAGGTGGTGTTCCAGAAGAAGATATTGATTTAGATAAATTTAAAGATGGTGCTTTTAGAATGGCAATTAACCACAAAATACCAATTGTTCCATTAACTTTTGCCGATAATAAAAAACGATTTTCTTATACTTTTTTTAGTGGCGGTCCAGGAAAAATGCGTGTAAAAGTTCATGAGTTTTTAACAACAGAAGGTTTAACAAAGGGCGATACAAGGGCTTTAAATGAAAAAGCAAAAGCTATTATTTTAAAACAACTTATAGCCTATAAAAAATAAAAACTGCTCTTCTCAGAGCAGTTTTTTTTGATATTAATTTCCGAGCTTAATGGAAACTAACATCGAGATCTAACCAAAAACCTAAAATTTAATGGCGAATCCGGTATAAATACCTATAAAAAAGGGTTTAAAATCACCGGAAGTATTGTTAAATGCGTTGATTTGATATTTAAACATTGGTTCTAAATTCAAATCTAATTTTTTCGAAACCTTATAATTAAACCCTAAACCAAAATTAGCGCTATAACTTACTTTATTTATATTATTTGCCTCACCTAAAAGAGTGCGTTCACCATTAAGGTTAGAGTATATTTTATTCTTGTTTAAAAATAATGAACTAAAACCACCAATAACATTGATGCCAAATTTTTTGTTTAAAAGTGTGTATTGAATTTCAAGAGGAACTTCAATATAACCCATATCTTGATTTAGCGATGTGATTGAAGTTTTTGTAAGTGATTCTGACTTAGATGAACTTATACTTTCTCCACTAATAAATAACATAGCTTCATCGGCACTATTATTATTAGTATTAACATTTTGTAATAAACTAGAACTACTTAAGCCAACAGATTGAAATGCAATAACATTATTTGTGTTATAACCCAAGTTAACTCGGTTAATACCAGAGCGAATACTTAATTTTTTATTTATAGCATAACTTGCTTTAATACCGTAACTCATATTTACTTCGCCGCTTTTAGCGTTGTTATTAAATTGCGGATCTATGGATGAGCCTTCACCTAAACTATTGAAATAAACAGGCGCAGCATTTGGGGCAATACTCCACCTATTTAATTTCTTCTCTTCTTCAATAATCTCGTTGGTTTTATCTATTGCATCTTCAATAGTAAGCTCTTTTTGTTCTGTTTCAGTTTTTAAAATGGATTCGTCTTCTGTTTTTTTAACTTCAGTAATTGCTGTGTTGTTTTCTGTAATATCTTTAATTAAAGCGTCAGCTTTTTCAGTATCAATTAAAGATGAATTTGCTGGAAGTTTATTTTCTTTTGAATTATTTATTGCTATAGCAGAATTATTATCCGTTTTTAAAATAGGATTATTAAGGTTTGCTTTTTTATTTGAAGCTGAATCCACTTTATCTCTTTCGCTTCTATTTTCGTTTTTAGTTGAAACAGAACTAGCAATCGTTGTATTATTTGGTGGTGTAAAGTTATTTGAAGCATTATCAGTTTTTGGTTGTGATGCTTCATTTTCTTCTAAAGATTTATTTTCCGAATTAACATCAGTAATAACTATGTCACTTTTAGTAGATTTCTTTTTATTTGAATCATTTAAAATAGTGTTGTATTCAGTATTTAATTTTATTGGAGTAACATCTTCGGTTTCTACAACTTGATTTGTTGGTGCTTCATTTGAATTATTGAAAACTACACCGCCAATAGTTAGTAAAAGCAACAGTAAAGCTGCTATACCTGCGTAACGCCACCAAATTGGAATAACAACGCGTCGTTTCTTCTTTTTTTGGTTAAGTTGAGCTTCAATATTTCCCCAAACAGCATCGCTAGGTGTGGCTTCAAAATCTTTAAAGCCTTCCTGAAATAATCTATCTATATGTTTTTTATCATTCATTACAATGATTGTATATTTCTTGTTGTTCTATAATTTTCAATAGCCAGTTTTAAAGTCTGTCTAGCACGCGCTAAGTTAGATTTTGAAGTGCCTATATTTATTTCTAGCATGTCTGCTATTTCTTTATGTGAATAACCATCAAGTACATAAAGGTTAAAAACTAATCTATATCTGTCTGGTAATTCTTGTATGATTTGTAAAAGATAATCGATGGAAATATCATTTTCATCAACATCTAATTCTACATCATCAGCTACATTTTCATTTATAATATCAAAAACCTTTTCGTTTCTATAACGCTGCAAAGCTGTGTTTACAGTAATTCGCTTTAACCAACCTTCAAAAGAACCTTTACTTTTATACTGTTCAATTTTATTAAAAATAGTTATAAATGTATCTTGCAGATTATCTTCCGCTTCTGCATAATTTCTCGAATACTTTAAGCAAATAGAGAATAATTTACTTGAAAAAAGCTTATATAATTCTCCTTGTGCTTTAGTATCATTAATTTTACAATTTTCTATGAGTTGGTTTAAACTCAAATTAAACACGTATTAATTAATTATCTAAATTTAATTTACAACAGGAACTTCAATAGTTAAATATTGGTCTTCTCCATTAGTGTCTTCTCCTTGCCAAAATTTAAATATATAAGACCCATTGCTTGTTACTATAAAATTAAATGTTGATTCTACCAACTCTTCTTCTAGAATTTCACAATCGGTATCTTCAAACACATAATGAATTAGGGCAACCGTACGTATATTGTTTTCTTTTAAGTAATAAAATTCTTTAAAAGAATGACAGGTTGAAGGTTTAAAATAAGAAACTGTTATAGGATATATTTCTCCTAAAGTAAATTCTGTAGGTATGTCAACACTTTCAACAGGTAAAATTTCAAAACTGTAGTTTATGCTATCGTCATCATTTATACTACATGAAACCAACAAAAACAAAGCTAAACTTAGTGCTATTAACTTTTTCATTATAAATAAAATTATATTTTTAATATATGTTTACCTCTCTAAGATGCTTAACTATTTAAAAGGTTGCGTGTAAAACAAAAAAAATCCCGAAAAAATCGGGATGTTTAATTATTCTTTAGCCTCTTTTAGAATGACTTTTATTTTTTCTTCCAGTTCATCCATCAGTTCCGGATTGTCTTTTATAATGGATTTAACAGCATCTCGACCTTGTCCGAGTTTCGTATCCTGATAACTAAACCAAGAACCACTTTTCTTAATAATTTCATATTCAACCGCAACATCTAATATTTCTCCAACTTTAGAAATACCTTGTCCGTACATAATATCAAACTCTGCCAATTTAAAAGGTGGTGCTATTTTATTTTTAACTACCTTAACTCTGGTTTTGTTACCTAAAACAGCACCATTACTATCTTTAATTTGAGTAGAGCGACGAATATCTAATCGAATAGAAGCATAAAATTTTAATGCGTTTCCACCAGTTGTAGTTTCTGGATTACCGAACATAACACCAATTTTTTCACGCAACTGATTAATAAAAATCACCGTACAATTAGTTTTACTAATTGAGCCCGTAAGTTTACGTAAAGCTTGAGACATTAAACGTGCATGTAAACCCATTTTAGAATCTCCCATTTCTCCTTCAATTTCACTTCTTGGAGTTAATGCAGCAACCGAATCTATAACAATAATATCAATAGCACCAGAACGTATTAAATTATCGGTAATTTCTAATGCTTGCTCACCATTATCTGGTTGAGAAATAATTAAATTATCTATATCTACACCAAGGTTTTTTGCATAAAATCTATCAAAAGCATGTTCAGCATCTATAAAAGCAGCAATACCACCAGCTTTTTGAGCTTCTGCAATAGCATGCAATGTTAAAGTTGTTTTACCCGAAGATTCTGGACCATAAATTTCTATAACTCTTCCACGCGGATAACCACCAATACCCATGGCAATATCTAAGCCTAAAGAACCAGAAGGAATAGCATCAATATCTTGTATTGCAATATCGCCCATTTTCATTACTGCGCCTTTTCCGTAAGCTTTATCTAATTTATCTAAAGTAAGTTTTAGGGCTTTTAATTTTGCTTCTTTTTCTTTTTCGGTACTCATTTATTTCGTTTTTTCTGAAGATTTGTATGCTAAAATACCACATCTTTTTGCACAATACAATTTTATCACGCAACCTTTTTATACATTTTGCATCTACTAAATAAAGTGGGGAAATTTTTGCTATGAAAAGAACCATAATAGTTTTTAAAAGTCTTTATAAATGATTGCCGGCAAATTAAATTTTACCAAATTATTTTAAATGAAATTTTTTAAACAAGTTTTACTAGTTAATGCATTAGGTGTTTCAATTACCGTTATTATTAATAGTAATTGTAAAGCCGATGGTGGTTAATCCAGAAGTAATATTATTTAGAAATTAAATTAATATTAACTACGGATTAGTCAAGAAAAAGCACTTTAAATATTTAAAGTGCTTTTTTTATGCACAAAATTTTAAAAAGATGCTGAATTACTTAAAAGCTTTATCTTTGCACAATTAAAAATTAGGATTTCTTTTTACAGAAAATAAGTTATGCAACAAATAGAATTAATGGCTCCTGCCGGAAACTTCGAATCACTTCAAGCCGCTTTAGATAATGGGGCAGATTCTATATATTTTGGTGTTGAGCAGTTAAACATGAGAGCGAGAGCTTCAATAAATTTTACACTAGACGATTTACAAGAAATATCTAAACGTTGTGAAGCTAAAAATGTTCGTACGTATTTAACATTAAATACAATTATTTACGATCATGATTTATCCATTGTAAAAACCTTGGTAAAAAAAGCAAAAGAAGCTAATATCACAGCGGTTATTGCTATGGATCAAGCTGTTATTGCAACAGCCAAAGAAGTGGGTATGGAAGTGCACATTTCAACACAAATAAATATTACAAATATTGAAACGGTAAAATTTTATGCCATGTTTGCCGACACCATGGTGTTGAGTAGAGAGTTGAGTTTACGACAAGTAAAGAGTATTACTGAACAGATTGAAAAAGAGCAAATAAAAGGGCCTTCAGGAAAACTTATTGAGATTGAAATTTTTGGACATGGTGCGCTTTGTATGGCGGTTTCAGGTAAATGTTACATGAGTTTACATTCGCATAATTCTTCGGCAAACAGAGGGGCTTGTAAACAAAATTGCAGAAAAAAATATACGGTTATAGACCAAGAAACTGGTTTTGAAATGGAGTTGGATAATGAATATATTATGTCTCCAAAAGACTTATGTACTATCGATTTTTTAGACCAAGTTGCAGATGCAGGAATAAAAGTTTTAAAAATTGAAGGTCGAGGTCGAGCGCCAGAATACGTTGCTAACGTAATTAAATGTTATCGTGATGCTATTGATAGTATTGCTGATGGAACTTACGATAAAGACAAAGTTATTTCTTGGATGCTTGAGCTTGAAAAAGTATACAATCGCGGGTTTTGGAATGGGTATTATTTAGGGCAAAAATTAGGAGAATGGAGCAAAGGTTCAGGTTCTCATGCCACACAAAAGAAAGTGTATTTAGGTAAAGGTGTACATTTCTTCCCGAAAGCAAAAATTGGAGAATTTAAAATTGAAGCTTACGATATTTCCATTGGAGACACCATTCTAATTACAGGACCAACAACAGGAGCTAAAGAATTTCAAATAAAAGAAATGATGGTGAATGATGAGAAACTAGACAAAGGCACAAAAGGTGATTCGGTTACTATTCCATTAGATTTTAGAATTCGCCCATCAGATAAATTATATAAAATTGTAGAAAACAAAGTTGAAGGGTAATGGTAGTTATTACATTACAACGCAAAAAATGTATTGGTTGCAATTATTGTGTAGAATTGGCGCCAAAGCAATATCAAATGTCTAAAAAAGATGGAAAATCAGTCCTACTTCATTCAACAGAAAAAAAAGGTTTTTTCACTTTAAAATCTCCAGACGAAACTATTTATAATGCTAATATAAAAGCAAAAGAAGCGTGTCCTGTAAAAATCATTAGCGTAAAACAGGTTTAGTCTTTAATAAAATACAATTTTTAAGTCATTAATAATATCTTATCTTTACCTCTCAAACTAATCATTAATTTCCATTCGTAATAATTTAATTATTAACGAATTCAATATATAAACATATGGCTTGCGCAAGTTGCTCAACTAAAGACGGCTCACCAAAAGGCTGCAAAAATAACGGTACCTGTGGTACAGATAGTTGTAACAAACTAACGGTTTTCGATTGGCTTGCAAACATGTCACTTCCAAATGGCGAAAAACCTTTTAATTGGGTTGAGGTGCGTTTTAAAAACGGACGAAAAAACTACTATCATAACACCGAAAATTTAACTTTAAGCATTGGCGATATTGTGGGAACACAAGCACAATCTGGTCATGATATTGGTATGGTTACCCTTTCGGGGGAATTGGTACGTGTTCAAATGAAACGTAAAAACATTCCAGAAAACACAGAAGAAGCCTTAAAAATTTACCGAAAAGCAAGTCAAAAAGATATAGATATTTGGAAAGTAGCACGCGAAAAAGAAGAGCCTATGAAGGTGAAAGCGCGCCAGTTTGCGATTGATTTGAAGCTTCATATGAAAATTTCAGATATCGAATTTCAAGGCGATGCTAGTAAAGCCACATTTTATTATACAGCCGAAGAACGTGTAGATTTTCGAGAACTTATAAAATTATTTGCTCGCGAATTTAGAACACGTATAGAAATGAAACAAGTTGGGTTTCGTCAAGAAGCAGCAAGACTTGGCGGTATTGGTTCTTGTGGACGCGAATTATGTTGCTCTACATGGTTAATTGATTTTCGTTCAGTAAGCACATCGGCAGCGCGTTATCAGCAATTATCATTAAATCCTCAAAAATTAGCAGGACAATGTGGTAAATTAAAATGCTGTTTAAATTATGAATTAGATACATATTTAGATGCACTAAAAGCATTTCCGAAAACAGATATAAAACTTCAAACAGAAAAAGGAACAGCAGTTTGCCAAAAAACAGATATTTTTAAAGGGCACATGTGGTATGCTTATGAGGGCGAATGGATGAATTGGCATAGAATAACAACTACACAAGCCAATGAAATTATTGCTTTAAACGTTAAAAAACAAAAGGTAGCAAGCTTAGAAGAATACGCTTCAGAGATTGTTGAAGATACTAAAACTGAGTTTGAAAACGTTGTTGGTCAAGATAGTTTAACACGCTTCGATAGTCCAAAACGCCATAACAAACGTAAAAACAATAGAAGGAAAGGGAATCAAGCAAACAAAAACGCTAAATCAAATAACAATCCAAATCGAAATAATAGAAACAAAAACAACAGAAGAAAACCTCAAAATAGTAAACATGAAACAAAGTAGTGTATTGTTATTTTTAATGATGTTTTTTTTAGTGTTTACGTCGTGCGATTCAAACCGTGTGTACGATACTTATAAATCTGTTCCAAACGCATGGCATAAGGATTCGGTAATAAGTTTTAAAGTAAACCCACCAGATTCAACAAATGCGTATAACTTATTTGTTAATTTAAGAAACACAAACGAGTATAAATACAATAATATATTTTTAATTGTTGAAATGACTTTTCCACACGGAAAAACCATAAAAGACACTTTAGAGTATAGAATGGCAGACCCAACAGGAAAGCTTTTAGGGACTGGAATAGCATCAGTAAAAGAAAATAAACTTTGGTATAAAGGACATAAAAACCCATTTGTTTTTATAGAAGCAGGTGAATATACAGTTAAGATACAACACGCTATGCGGGAAAATGGGAAAGTAAATGGTGTTGTTGAGTTAGAAGGTATCGCCGATGTTGGATTTAGAATTGAAAAACCAATAGTAAATTAAATGGCAAAAAAGAAACAAACAAAAGCAGTACAAGACTTCACTAAATATGTGAGATGGTTCTGGATGTTATTTTTAGGCGGATTTCTATCTGTGGTTCTTATGTTTTTATTGGCTTCTTGGGGTGTTTTTGGAGAACTTCCAGATCACACACAATTAGAAAACCCTAAAACACATTTAGCTACCGAAATCATTTCTTCAGACAATGTTACTTTAGGAAAGTTTTATTTTAAGGATAATAGAACACCTATTAGTTATAATGAATTATCTCAACATTTAGTTGATGCTTTAATTGCAACTGAAGATACACGTTTTCACGACCATGCAGGAATTGATGCAAGAGGCACATTAAGAGCTTTCTTTTTTCTAGGCGGAAGAGGTGGCGCAAGTACAATCTCGCAACAATTGGCTAGACAATTATTTGTTGGAGTACGTTCAAAAAACAAATTAGAAACTGCAACGCAGAAAATTAAGGAATGGATTATTGCCATTAAGTTAGAACGGCAATACACCAAAGAAGAAATTATAGCACAATACTTTAATATTTATGATTTTGGAAATAATGGTGATGGTATTAGAAGCGCATCCAAAATTTATTTTGATAAAGAACCAATAGATTTAGATTTAAAAGAGGCGGCTATGTTGGTGGGCATGTTTAAAAACTCATCATTATATAATCCAAGAGAAGATAAAAACCCAGTAGGAGTTAGAAACAGACGTAATGTGGTGTTGTTTCAAATGGAAAAATATGGATTTATTAATGAGGCAGTAAAGGATTCACTTCAAAAAACAGAATTAGACTTACATTATACACCACAATCACATCGTGATGGTATTGCTACTTATTTTAGAGGCTATCTTACAGGGTTTATGAAAGATTGGATTAAAAAAAATCCAAAACCAGACGGTTCGAAATACAGTTTATATAACGATGGATTAAAAATTTATACAACTATAGATTCTAGAATGCAGCAATATGCAGAAGATGCTGTAAAACAACACATGTCTAGGTTGCAAGCAGAATTTTTTCATCAAAACACACCAGAAAGAAATGCTACGGCACCATTTTTAGAGTTAACACGTGGTGCTATTGATACATTAATGCGTAGAGGAATGAAGCAGTCTGAACGCTGGAGACATATGAAATACGATTTAAAAATAGCAGATAAAGACATTGAAGCATCATTTCATAAACCTATTAAAATGAAAATATTTTCTTGGAAAGGTGATATAGATACTATTATGAAACCAATAGATTCAATGCGTTATTATAAATCGTTTTTGCATCAAGGAATGATGTCTATGAACCCTCAAACGGGTCATGTAAAAGCATGGGTTGGCGGTATTAATTACAGACATTTTCAATACGACCATGTAAAAACAGGAAAGCGTCAAGTGGGTTCTACATTTAAGCCATTTATTTACGCTACTGCAATCGATCAATTACATTTATCACCATGTGATGAATTACCAGATACACCTTTTTGTATAGAAGCAAACAAATATGGGAACCCAGAGGAATGGTGTCCTAGAAATTCAAATGGAGATAGTGATTATGGAGGTACAAGAACTTTAAAGAATGCATTAGCAAATTCGGTAAATACAATTTCAGCTAGATTAATGGATAAGGTTGGTCCGCAACCCGTAATAGATTTAGTGAAAAGATTAGGGGTAAAATCTGATATTCTTGCTGTACCTTCAATAGCATTAGGAACGCCCGATTTAAGTGTTTACGAAATGGTTGGAGCATATTCAGCATTTGCAAACAAAGGTGTTTATACAAAGCCAGTAATGGTAACTACTATTGAAGATAAAAACGGAACTATTTTATATCAGTTTACTCCAGAAACACGTGATGTTTTAAGTGAAGAAACTGCTTATGTTACCATAAAACTCATGGAAGGTGTTACGCAATTTGGTTCTGGAGGGCGATTAAGACATACATACGCTGTAAATAAACCTGATTATAAAGAAATTATTACAGGCTATCCATATCAATTTACAAACCCAATTGCAGGAAAAACAGGAACTACACAAAACCAAAGTGATGGTTGGTTTATGGGTATGGTACCTAATTTAGTTACAGGTGTTTGGGTTGGTGCAGAAGATAGAGCAGCACATTTTAAATCAATTACTTATGGTCAAGGAGCAGCAATGGCACTACCAATTTGGGGAATATACATGAAGAGTTGTTATGCGGATAAGGATTTAAATATTTCTAAAGAAGATTTTGAAGAGCCTTTAAATCTTTCAATAAATGTTGATTGCTCAAAAGCTTCAAACAAAAATATTTTTGATGATGATTCTGATGATGATGTTCCAAATGATTTAGATTTTAACTAACCTGTTTTAAGGAAAAAATGTCAATTCGAGTAATTTTCTGTCACATTGAGCGCAGTCGAAATGAATAAAATTTAATTTATTTGAGACAAATAATTTAAAATAAACAACGGGTTTTAAATAATAAAAATTATAGGAAAAGTTTGTGTGATTAATTTTTTTCTACTTTCGAGGTGTTCAATAACAAAGATTTGTTTCAGTCTATACAAAATGATGTTTTTGAGCAAAAAGTTGCAACAAATCAGCACTAATTATTTTTACTCTCCTCTTAAGATTAAATGATAGCGACATGAGTTTAATACTAACATTAACTATTTTTTCTCTTTTGCTACAGAAGTAAATAATGAAACGTTATTTAAAAACGAAAAAATAATATCGTATAATGTTTTAGATATTGAAAACCCAAATAATTTTTCATTTATTGTAGAATCT
>CAZLXG010000011.1:0-40621 GCA_964563585.1 uncultured Flavobacteriaceae bacterium
TCTATCTTTTTTACTAATAAAATCTACTTAAATATTAATCGAACTCAGGTTATTATATTGTTTTTGATGTAACCTTTACTGCTCCAGTAGCAGGTATAGGAACTCAAACTTCTACAATTAGTATTAGCAATACCGATAACACAACTTTTATTTTTGATGTGAATGCTGAAATGTTTAATGAAAATATTCCTGGCCCTGGTGGTATTACTGCGGATTTCCGACTTTGGTTAAAATCCACAAGAGGTATTGTTGAAACGAGTACTAAAGTCTCTGAATGGCAAGATTTAGGTACTAACGGTAAAGATGCTATACAATCTGTAGCTGTAAAACAGCCAACATATTTAGATACTGCTGCCGATAATATAAATTTTAATCCAGTAATTAAGTTTGAAAATGATGGAGGTAGTTTAGAACAGTTTATGTATAATGCAAGTAATGGGTTTTATAGTCAAGATATTTTTGTTGTTATGATACCTGATGCAACCATGACAAGTGCATCATCTAGAAATACGATTTTTGCAGGAATATCTTCTGGAAGTGCTGGAGATTTAACAGGTGTTGGTTTTGGAGACTATTCGTCTGAGTTTACTAACGAAACATTATCATATAATCAAAATATTCCTGGTGGCGGAAGCTATAATGGCGAAGCAGAAATAAGCTCAACTTACTCAAATGCGGGTATTATTAATATTAGAAATAATGAGCTTTTACCCATACCCCCAACTGGTCAAGATATTTTATATAATTCGGACGTTTTAACGACTTCAACAAATGGTGCTGGTTTTGTAAATGTTGGTACTTCTGGTCCACCAGTATTAGGAACTGAGTTTTGGATAGGAAGAAATTTTGATGTTCAAGGGAGTTTAAATGGGCGTGTAGCTGAAATTTTTACATTTGCTGAACGAGTAACAGATGCTGATAGACAAAAAATAGAATCTTATTTAGCTATTAAATATGGTATTACTTTAGGAGCTTCAACCGAAGCACAAAAAGATTATATTAACTCATTTGGTACTTCAGTTTGGGATATTTCAGCTATTCCTTCTGGATACAATTATCATGTTGCAGGAATAGGTAGAGATTCTATTTCAGATTTAAATCAAAAACAATCAAAAACATTAAATTACGCAAACGGAGTTACTATTGGTTTGGGTGGTATTTATGCTACAAATAGCGCTAATGCAAATGAGTTTAAAGAAGATGGTGATTTCTTAGTTTGGGGTAATAATAATGCAGCATTTTCTGGTTCTAGTACTAATACAGTAACTATTGCGACAGGTATAACTACATCACTTACACGAATAGATAGAAAATGGAAAATTGTAGAGTCGAAAGAAGATATAAATGGAGATGTTGAAAATGTATACATTTCTATTCCAATTGCCGCATTTAGTAGTTTTTCAAAAACTAGTACAGAAGAATACGCTTTAATTGTTTCCGATAATCCAAATTTTGCAAATGGTGATATAATAGATGTTATTCCATTAAGGTCAGACGGAGGTACAAACCTTCAAACGTGGTATGATTTTGAAGGAACAAAATATTTTACTTTTGGAAAAACATCAAATTTATCTGAAAACCATTCAATAAGTATAGGTTCTGGGGATTATTTAGTTGGTGAGTATTTACTTAATTTAAATGTAGATTCTTTTACAATTTCTGCATGGGTTAAAAGCACATCTACTTCGGGTATTCGAACAATTATGGCGAAAGGAGAAAAATTACAATTACGATTAAATTCTAGCGAACAAATTGAAGTTATGGTAGATAATGCTGTTACACCTAAATTTACTTCAACAATGCAACTTAATGATAATAAATGGCATCAAGTTACATTTGTGTACAGTAGCGGTACAATATTTTTGTATGTTGATGGTGTTTTAGACAAATCTGTTCAAGACGTTGTTCATCCATCACCCAATTATAATAATTTTTCAATTGGAGCGATTTATATAGATAAAAATAATATTATAAATCCTTTTCTAGGAGAAATTGATGAAGTCTATGTTTGGGATTTAGGTCTTTCAGAAAATCAAGTAAGATATTTAATGAATCAGGAAATTGAACGGTTTGATATTGCAGGAACAGATTATGTTAATGGGAAAGTATTACCACAAGCTTCAACAAGTAATGAAGTTGTAAGTATTCCATGGAGTAATTTAAGAGCTTATTATGATTTCAATTCATTCTATGGCTCTACAGTTGAGGGTTTAACAGATGAACGTTTATTTTTGCGTCTAAAATATTTAGATAAAGACAAATCATTATTATATAATCAAACATTACCATTACCATATATATCAGCAGCTGATGGTGCTTGGGATACAGGGACAACTTGGAGTAATAATGTAGATCAAGTAATTCCTAATACATTAAGTTTAGATGGATCAACTATAATAGACTGGAATATTGTTGAAACATCTCATAATATTACTTCTGGGGATAGAAATATTACGCTTTTAGGTTTAAAAAATAATTCAGGAACTATTACAATTGCTGATCCATCGGATCCTCAAAATGAAACAAATTCTGGTCAAGCATTATTTATATCGCATTATTTAGAGTTAGATGGTGTAATCGATTTAGTAGGCGAATCTCAATTAATTCAAGTTGAAGGAAGTATTATTGATGTGGATAGTGGTGGATATATAGAAAGAGATCAACAGGGAACAGCAAATGCTTATAATTATAATTATTGGTCATCTTCAGTTGGTCCAATAGCTGGTAATGTTGCAACAAGAGGAACGGGAGTGTCGAGTTTAAATATAAGTAACTCGATTGCCGGTTTTCTTAATGATGGAAGTAATTCAGCAATATATCAAAGCCTTATTTTCGACCCGTCACCAACAGCAGGCGGTACTATTCCGCCACCAGGATTAGCAAAAACTATTAGTACAAATTGGTTATATAAATTTTATGGTGCTGCTGACAATTATTATGCTTGGGCAAAAATAGACGAATCAACATCTTTGTTAGCAGGAGAAGGATTTACGATGAAAGGGACATCAGGTTCTGCTCCAATTATAATTCAACAAAATTATGTATTTAAAGGCTTGCCTAATAATGGTGATATAACTTTAGCATTAGATAATTCTTTAGAAGAAGTTGAAAGATTAATAGGTAATCCTTATCCATCAGCAATTGATGCTACCGAGTTTATCTTAGATAATTTAAGTATAGCAGACGGAGGGAATAATACTAATGGAACTATTTTTAATGGTGCATTATATTTTTGGGATCATTTCGGAGAGGAAAACTCACATGTATTAGCAGAATATGTAGGTGGTTATGCAACCCGTAATTTAACAGGCGGTGCTGTTGCTATTGCTAATGATGCTAGAATAAACAATAATTTAACTACAGGATCAAAAACTCCTGGACAATTTATACCAGTTAATCAAGGATTTTTCGTGTCCACAGCTATCGATGGATTTAATAATGATGATGGTATAGCAATAGCTACTGTTGATGGAGGTAATATAGTATTCAAGAATAGTCAGCGTATTTTTGTTATTGAAGATGGGTCAGCTTCTTTGTTTTTTAAATCTTCTAAAAACGGAAAAGGACCTTTAAATAATGTTATTATAGATAATACACCAAAAATAAAATTGATGTTTGATTCTCCAAATGGATATCACAGGCAGATAGTTTTAGGGAAAGATGTAAATGCTTCACTTGGGTTTGATGTTGGTTATGACGCTTTTATGGCTGACGTTAATACAGAAGATATGTATTGGCTTTTACATAACAAGGAATTTGTAATTCAAGGGGTGGATAATCTTGATGAAACTCAAGAATTTCCTTTAGGGTTAAAAGTTGAAAAATCTGGAATTGCAAGTATAAAAGTTGATGCACTAGAAAATGTAGATTCAAGTTTGCAATTATATATAAAAGATAATGTAACTGATGAAACATTTAAAATTAATGAAAACCCTTTTGAAGCTTATTTAGAAGCAGGAATATATAATGATAGGTTTATGTTAGTGTTTCAGTCTAGTTTGTTATCAAGTGATGATATAGAAAATAGTACGAATCGATTGTTAGTTTATTTTGATTCAGAAGTATCTGAAATTAAGATTATCAATAGGAATAGTATTCAAATTTTGGATATTACTATATATAATATCCTTGGTCAAAACATTAAGGACATTAAAAATAATAGTAATGCAAAAGAGATGTCAATACCAATATCTGTAAATGAAGGTGTTTATATAGTACAGATGAAAACAGAAAGTGGTTTAATGAATAAAAAGATAATTATAAAATAAAAAAAACAAATTTATTTTTCTTAAAACATTCTTTTTTTAGCGAATTGTTTACAGTGTTTAATGCTAAATGAATGTGTGTAATAATCATTTAATTTTTAGCATCAACAATCTCTTTTTTCAAATGGTCTAAATATAAAATACCATTTAAGTGGTCTATTTCATGTTGAAAAATAATCGATGTAAAACCTTCAGTAGTTTCAGTTTTATGTGCGCCATTTTCATCATCATATTCAATTTTAATAGCAAAAGCTCTGTTGTATAAAGTATCGGTTCTGTTAGGAATAGAAAGGCACCCTTCTCTACGTGTTTGCTTTTTTTCAGAATAATGAATAATAACAGGATTTAAATATACTTCAAAAGGAAAATTGTCTTTATCAAAACGTTGTACCCAAATAATATTTTTTAGAATACCAACTTGCGGAGCTGCTATACCAACACCCATAGACATACTATCGCGAACTGTTTTGTAAAGTCTCTTGATAAATGTTTGTAAAACAACATTACTTGTATCTGGTTTTATATATCTACTTTTTGAGCGTAATAAAAGCGAATCTTTTACATTAGTTATTTTGTAAACACGCATTGGTGTTAAAGTATCTGCACTTGTAATTAATGTAAGTTCTTCTTTTGAAAACGTTTTTTTGTTAGTGTGTTTTACACTAGAACACCCAACAATTAAAAGTAGAATAAGAATAGAAAGAAAGTAACTTTTTTTCATAGGAAATTGAAATAATAAAATGGCAATTATCGACCTACCATTCATTAATTTTATTAGAATCTAATTTTATAAAGATAAAGAGTAATATGGTAAAAGCCCAAAGTCCCGAACCTCCATAACTAAGAAAAGGCAGAGGGATACCAACGGTTGGGATTAATCCCATTACCATACCAATATTTATTAAAAAATGAATAAATAATATGGATGCTACCGAATAGCCATAAACCCGACTAAATTGTGATTTTTGCAATTCTGCTAAATGAAGGATTCTAAGTATAAGTAATACGAAAAGTAGCACCACAAAAACACTTCCTACAAAACCCCATTCTTCCCCAACAGTGCTAAAAATATAATCAGTGTGTTGTTCTGGGACGAACTTTCCCGTAGTTCTTGTGCCTTGCATAAAACCACGCCCTGTAAAGCCGCCAGAACTTATTGCTTTTTCTGATTCGTTTAGATTATAGGCAAACGTTTTTTTCATTTGTTCTAGCTTTACAGGGTCTTTTTCTAAACGTAGCCACAAGCTAATACGATTTTGTTGATGCGGTTTTAATATGTCTTGATAAAAATATTTTATACCAAATGAAACACCAATAGCTATAAATAACACAAAAATAGATTGTAATAAAGTTGATTTTTTTCTACTTAAAAGGTAGTAACCAAAAATAATTACTGCAGCAATTATAGAAGTAATTGTTGCTCCAAATTTTAATGATAATATTGATAAAACAATAAGTGAAAAACCTATAGTTAAATAATATTTTGGAAGTCCTTCACGATACAATACAAAAAAGAAAGATGCATAAACAATGGTGCTACCCGCATCATTTTGAAGCAGTATTAAAACTGCAGGAATAATAATAATTGCAAACGTACGTATTTGGTCTTTAAGCGTATTTATATTAGTATTTAAATCACTAATATATTTAGAAACAGCTAATGCTGTAGCTGCTTTAGCAAACTCACTAGGCTGTAATGTCATGCCACCAATAGCATACCAGGATATTGCTCCGTTTACATTTTTTCCAAAGAGGAAAAGTCCAACTAAGGACAACATGGAAGCTATATAAATTATACTGGAAAACCGCTCATAAAACTTTGAATCAACAGATAAAATAAGAGTGATTAACCCAAAAGTTAGGAAAATAAATATTAACTGTTTTCCGTAAGGTTGTGAAAAACTAAGATACTCTATAACATCTCCCGTATGAGATGCCGATAAAATATTTAACCAGCCAAAACCAACGAGCAGTAAAAAAAGAATGATTGTAATCCAATCGAAACGAAAATGCCTGTTAGTTTCTCTAGCCATTAACTTATTGGTTTTGTAATTGTTTTAAATAATTTTTTAGTTCACTATATTCTGAATCATCAACAATTTGTAGTGTAGTTTGCTTATTAATTTTAAAAGGTTCACCTGAATATGGTTTTGCATATTCATTTTCTAAACTATGTGATAAAATCCAACGTTCTAAATCTGTTCTAGTAATTTTTCCTTTTATGTGTTTTTCAATCATTAAACTAGCGATTTTTCCAGCAAACCTACTTCCCCAATATCCGTTTTCAACAAAAACAGCAATAACGATTTGTGGGTTGTCTTTTGGTGCAAATGCTACAAAAATAGAATGGTCTGTAAGTTGTGTTCTTACACTATCAATGATTGCGAAATTTTCAACTGTTCCTGTTTTTCCACAAATATCAATACCTTTTACTCGTAAAAATTCAGCGGTTCCTTTTTCATAAACCTGAAACATACCTTCAATAACAGGTTCAAAATGTTCTTTATCTATAGTTGTGTATTTTGGTTTAGTGAATTGTTCTGGAATCGTTTCACCTTCAATAGATTTTATAATATGAGGCGTGTAATAATAGCCTCTATTCGCAATTGCAGCAATCATATTTGCTAGTTGAATAGGTGTTGTGGCAACTTCACCTTGCCCAATAGCATTAGATATGGTATACGTTGAATAAAACGTTTTTGGGTATATACGCTTGTAGTAATCTCTATCTGGTATTCTTCCTTTAGATCCAACATATAAATCATTATTTAAGTATTTACCAAGACCAAAACTTTTGGCATGTTTACTCCAAATATCAATACCAGTTGAAGCATTACCATCTTTATCTAAAATTTTTCTATAGGTTGTTGCAAAATAAGCGTTACAAGATTCTTGTATTCCAGAAATTAGATTATTACGCTTACCTATATGGCAGTGGCATTTCATAAACCGGTTTCCGTATTTATAACCTGCATAACAAGTAACAGTTTCATTTGGAGTAATAACACCTTCTTGCAAACCAATTAACGCATTCATTAATTTAAAAGGCGAACCAGGTTCGTAAACTCCTTTTAGGCTTCTATTAAAAAGAGGTTTTGCAATAGTATCGTTATAGAGCTTAGTGAAGTTTTTTGAGCGCTCTCTACCTACTAAAAGGTTTGGATTGTAAGTTGGAGCCGCAACCATGGCCAATATTTCACCCGTAGAAGGTTCAATAGCTATAACACCACCACGTTTGTTTTGCATTAATAACTCTCCATATTCTTGCAATTTTGCATCAATGGTTATGGTAATATCTTTTCCTTGTTCTGGAATGGTATCAAATTTACCGTCTTTATACGGACCAAGATTTCGATTAAATCTATCTTTTTGAATGAATTTAATGCCTTTTACACCTCGCAAGGTTTTTTCATAGGAAGCTTCAACACCTTGTTTTCCTATTAAATCACCCATTTTATAATAAGGTTGTTTTTCAATAGTACGTCTGTTTACTTCACCAATATCACCTAAAACATTTGCGCCAATGGTTCTTTGATAATGCCTTAATGAACGTTTTTGAATATAAAAACCATCATATTTCCGCATTTTTTCTTGAAGTACTGCATAATCTTCTTTTGAGAGTTGAGGTACAAAAACATAAGGTAATCTTGGAGAATAGCGATATGCTTTATTGAATCTTTTTAAAAAACCTTCTTTAGTTATTTTCAATAAACCACAAAACTCAAGCGTATCTAATGGCTCAACTTCGCGTGGAATAATCATCACATCATACGATGGTTGATTGGCAACAATTAACTCGCCATTTCTATCATAAACAAAGCCTCGTTTTGGGTAATCAAAAACCTTTCTAATAGCATTGTCTTCATACAAATTATGTTCGTTTGAAGTGTAAACTTGTAAATAGAAAAGTCTTCCAATAAATAAAAAACCAACAAGTATTACAGATAATAAAAGTAAAAATTGTCTCATTTAGATTTTCTACTAAAGATAATAATAATTAGCATGCATAATAAAATAGTAAATATACCTGAGAATAATGTTTTTTTAAGTATTAAAATTATGTTTGAAATGCTAAATATTTCTAAAGAAAATAATATAATATGGTGCGCTATGGTAAGCATTGTAATGTAGGTAAGTTTTGCACCAAAATCTACAGTATTAAATTTCATGGTTTGGTGTTCGTAAACGGCTCCAAACGAGAATTTTAATATTACTGGTCTTGCATAAGCTATAAATACGCATGCTGCAGCGTGAATACCACCAGTATCTAGAAATAAATCAATAGTTAGTCCTAGCAGAAAACTTAGAAAAATAAATGTTATTCGATTATTGTTCAATGGAAATAAAACAATAAATAAAATGTATAAATACGGGTTTATATAGCCCAAAAAGTTAATATGATTACATATTAAAACCTGTATTAATACTAATACAAAAAAACGAATGCTATTTATTGCTAAAACATTATTCATTTGTTCCGTTTAATAAATTGGTGATTTCTTTAATCTCAGTATTTTCAATTATGTAAACATGCTCAATATTTGTCATGTCGTTAAATAATTTGATGTTAATTTCGTAATAATTCTCAGCTACATCGAGTTCAAAATCATGAACGATACCAATAGGAATTCCTTTAGGGAAAATTGAAGAACGCCCAGAAGTAATTATAGTATCGCCAGCTTTAACAGGAGCAATTTTTGGTATATCAACAAGTTGTATAAACTCGGGCGAAGTCGCATTCCAAGTTAAAGTACCAAAATGATTTGTCTTTTTTAACTGCGCACTAATTTTAGTTGTCGTATTTAATATGGAAATTACTGAAGCATAATTATTACTTGTACCATCAACAATGCCTAAAATACCTTTGCTAGTTATAATTCCTAAATCTTGCTTTATACTATCCTTTTTACCCTTATTTATTAATAAAACATTGTTTGTTAAAGAGTAACTGTTTTTTATAACATTGGCTTTGGTGAACTTATATATACCTTTGTATGATGAGCTATCAATAAATGTTGAATCGTTACCATTTTCTGAATTATATAAAATCGATTTTAATCGATTGTTTTCATCAGATAAGAGTTGATTTTGAGACTTTAAGCTGAAGTACTCATTAATATTATTTACAGAATTGTAAATACCACCAGTTAAAAAATTAGCAGAATTTATAAACTTACTTTTATGGTAAGAATGCGATTGAATGGTAAAAACTATTGAAAGCGTAAACAGTATTAGAAATAACAAAAACGTTTTATTCCGTATTATAAAATTTACGATTTGCTGCATGATTTAACGCTATTTTATCAATACATTTTTGTATTTATTTAAGTTTTTAAGCGTAATTCCTGTACCTCTTACAACAGCTCTTAAAGGGTCTTCTGCAATATAAACTGGTAAGTCTGTTTTTTGCGATAAACGTTTGTCTAAACCACGTAGCATGGAACCACCACCAGCTAAATAAATACCAGTATTATAAATATCGGCAGCTAATTCAGGAGGCGTTTGCGATAACGTTTCCATAACCGCATCTTCAATTCTTAAAATAGATTTATCTAAAGCCTTTGCAATTTCACGATAAGAAATCTGAACCTGTTTTGGTTTCCCAGTTAATAAATCACGTCCTTGAACACTCATGTCTTCGGGCGGTAAATCTAAATCTTCAGTCGCAGCACCAATCTGTATTTTTATTTTTTCAGCAGTACGTTCACCAACATATAAGTTGTGTTGCGTACGCATGTAGTACACAATATCGTTTGTAAATACATCACCCGCAATTTTAACCGATTTGTCGCAAACAATACCACCAAGAGCAATAACAGCAATTTCGGTTGTTCCACCACCTATATCCACCACCATATTTCCTTTAGGTTGCATAATATCTACACCAATACCAATTGCTGCAGCCATAGGTTCGTGAATTAAATAAACCTCTTTCCCGTTAACACGTTCAGCACTTTCTTTTACCGCACGCATTTCCACTTCTGTAATTCCAGACGGAATACAAATAACCAAACGAAGTGCTGGCGTAAAAAATTTCTTTTTTAAAGCAGGTATATTTTTAATAAACAGAGTTAGCATTTGTTCAGACGCATCAAAATCGGCAATAACACCATCTTTCAAAGGTCTAATAGTTTTTATGTTTTCATGTGTTTTACCTTGCATCAAACTAGCTTCCTGTCCAACAGCAATTATTTTACCAGTAATTCTATCGCGCGCCACTATCGATGGTGCATCAACAACAACTTTATCGTTATGTATAATAAGCGTGTTTGCAGTGCCTAAATCTATTGCAATTTCTTCGGTTAAGAAATCAAAAAATCCCATGTGCTATAATTTGGTTTATGTGGGTTAAAAAACGAATCTTGTAAATGTAATAAAAGTTAGTAAATATTTGCGGTTTAAGCGTGCTCAAATTTTATTGAAACATAAACTAAACTAGTTATACGCACTTTGTCGATTTTTAGACGGTTTACAGAAGTTTTTTTAATCAATTTTAAATTATTTGGGCGTTTCCTTTCAGGTCGGGCTATTCACTATATCTTTTTTTTGCCATATATGGCAGCAAAAAAGGATGCCGCTACTATCCCTAACGCGAGCCAGTTAATGTTTAAAATGACGTGTTCCAGTAAATACCATAGCAACATCGTTATCATTACAATAATCAATACTTAACTGGTCTTTTATAGAGCCGCCAGGTTGAATTACAGCACTAACACCCGCGTTTTTAGCAATCTCTACACAATCTGGAAACGGGAAAAATGCATCACTCGCCATAACCGAACCATTTAAATCGAAATTAAACGATTGTGCTTTGTGTATTGCTTGGTTTAAAGCATCAACACGACTCGTTTGTCCCGTTCCGCAAGCGCATAATTGTTTGTCTTTTACTAAAACAATTGTGTTAGATTTAGTGTGCTTACAAATTTTTGAAGCAAAGATTAAATCATCTAATTCACTATCGGTTGGTTTGCTGTTTGTTATGTTGGTTAGACCTTCAACAGTATCAGTGACATTATTTTTTTCTTGAAGTAAAATACCGTTAAGGCAACTTCTAACAATCATTTTTGGGAATTCAACATCTTTTAAAATTAAAAGAATTCTATTTTTCTTTCCTTTTAAAATTTCTAAAGCTTCTTTAGAAAAAGAAGGCGCAATTACAACCTCGCAAAATAAATTATGTATTTCTTCTGCTGTAGTTTTATCAATTTCTTTATTACTAATTAAAACACCACCAAAAGCCGAAACTGGGTCGCCAGCTAAAGCATCAACATAAGCTTGGTGCAACGTGTCGCGTTGTGCTAAACCACAAGCATTGTTATGTTTTAAAATGGCAAATGTTGGTTTGTCATCTTTAAATTCCAATATTAAATTTACAGCAGCATCAACATCTAAAAGGTTGTTGTAGCTTAATTCTTTACCATGAAGTTTTGTGAATAAGGCATCAAAATCTCCAAAGAAAAATCCTTTTTGATGTGGATTTTCGCCATAACGTAAAACTTTACCATTCGTTTCGCTAATTTTTAAGGCAGCTTCATCATGGTTTTTATTAAAATAATTAAAGATTGCTGTATCGTAATGTGATGACACATTAAAAGCTTTACCTGTAAAACGTTTTCTGTTTTCTACCGAAATGCTTCCATTGTTTTCAGAAATAAGTTCTAAAAATTCAGCATAATCATTAACAGATGATACACAAATAACATCAGCATAATTTTTTGCAGCGGCACGAATTAACGAAATACCACCAATATCAATTTTTTCAATAATATCTTCTTCGCTAGCTCCAGAAGCTACGGTTTTTTCAAATGGGTATAAATCAACAATAACAACATCTATTTGTGGAATTTCAAACTCTGCTAATTCAGCAACATCACCTGCATGACTTTGTCTGTTTAAAATACCGCCAAATACTTTGGGGTGCAACGTTTTTACACGACCGCCAAGAATAGAAGGGTAGGATGTAACTTCTTCCACCGGAACAACATCAATACCTAAATCGTTAATAAATTTTTGCGTGCCACCTGTGGAATATATAATTACACCTTGTTCGTTCAATTTTTCTACAATTGGCGCTAAACCATCTTTACTAAATACAGAAATTAGTGCAGATTTAATCGTTTTTTCGTTGCTCATTTTGTTATGTTGTTGCGTTGTGTTATTTAAAGCATCAAAAATAACATTATGCTGTGTTTTTAGTTAGTGAAAAGTGAGTGGATTTTTCAACGAAAACAGGAAGTTGTTAACAACTATAATATTTCAGCAACTTTATTACAAACAAACTCTAAAAAACGTTCGTCTTTTTCGGTAAACGGGTTTGGAGTGTTGGAGTCGATATCAATTTGTCCAATATTTTTGCCATTTATAAAAATTGGGATAACAATTTCAGCTTTAACAGTAATGCTACATGCAATATAATTGTCTTGAGCCGATACATCGGGTACTACAAAATTCTCGTTACTAATAGCAACTTGTCCACAAATACCTTTTCCAAAAGGAATAATAGTATGGTCGGTCGGTTTACCAACATAAGGGCCTAAAAAAAGCTCTTCTTTATCGCCGTTTTTAAAATAAAAACCAATCCAATTGTAGTAGTCAACATTAACTTCTAACAATTCGCAAATTGCGAGTAAGCGTTCATCAACAGTTTTATTTGTGTTTAAAATAATACTTTCAGCTTTCGGTTTTAGTTGTTCAAAATTCATCTTAAAATCTCAATTATCGAATAAACTGACTTAAATAAGGGTATAAGGAAATCAAAGGAAATGCATTAAATATTTAGAAACAAGCTTTAGAAGTAATTAAATATCGATTATTGAGCAAAAGTATTTAAAAAGATGTAAATTCGATATTACTTTTTAAAATTTGAAGAATTTTTTTTTAAAATACAAATTGGTTATAAAGTTTATGCTTACTTTTTTGTTGGTATATGTTGTGCTTTCCGTTGGTTATAAATTTTATTTAGATGTTTCCGATGGTTCAAAATTCTATCCAGATTATGTAACGCATTTGGTTGCTAAACAAACCGAAAATTTACTAAATACAGTTGGTTATGATTCACATGTTTTACCACATCCAGACGAACCATCAATGAAACTAATTGTAAAAGGAAAGTATTTAGCACGTGTTATAGAAGGTTGTAATTCTATTAGTGTGTTAATTTTATTTGTATCATTTATTGTTGCGTTTTCGGGTAAATTAAAAACCACATTTTTTTATATGCTTTTTGGGTGCGTTTTAATTTATATAGTAAACTTATTACGTATTGTTTTTTTTGCAATGGCATTGTATCATTATCCAGAATATCAAGATATTTTACATGGCACTATTTTTCCAGCTATTATTTATGGAATAATGTTTTTATTGTGGATTTTTTGGGTGAATCGGTTTTCTAATTTGAAAACATAAAAATGAATAAATTCACAAAATACATACTGCTTTTTTTGCTTTTTGGATTATTGATTTTAATCCGAATGTTTGAAAGTAATTTGTTTTACGACCCATACATTTCGTTTTTTAAAAACGACTATTTGTATAATTCTGCGCCAGAGTTTGAAAGCCTTAAACTTATTGCGTTTGCAGTTTTTCGCTATCTATTGAACACCATAATTTCGTTAGCTATTTTATATGTGTTTTTTAAAGATAAAGACATTGTTAAATTTTCTGCGATTGTTTATGGCATTGCTTTTATTATTTTAATTTTCATGTATTTATATTTTGTTTTCAACCCAAAGCAAGAAACTTATTATTTGTTTTTTAATGTGCGCCGGTTTTTAATTCAGCCCATTATTTTAATCTTATTATTACCCGCTTTTTACTACCATAAATTAAAAAAGTAAAGCTATTAAGGTTTACTTTTTTAATTTCCTTTACTTGCATTAAATATTTAAGTTGCTTTTTTTGTATTTTTGCAAAGTGATAAAACAAGTTTTACATAAAATTTTTTCTGCACTAATAGCATTATTAGTATTGTTTTCAACAGTATCGTTTACTATTAAAAAGCATTTTTGTGGTGATGTATTGGTTGATATTTCTATTTTTACTGAGGTTGAAAAATGTAATATGGAAGCATTTGAGATTTTTCAAAAGAAAACGTGTTGTAAAGATGAAATTGATGTTGTAAAAGGTCAAGATAAATTGAAATTTTCTACGTTTGAAGACTTAGATTTTGAGCATCAACAGCTTCTTGTTTCATTTATCACTTCGTATCGTAATCTTTTTAAAAGTTTGCCAAAGCAAATAATTCCATATAAAGATTATTCTCCACCCAATTTGGTTGCCGACATACAGGTTATAGACCAAGTTTTCCTTATTTGATAAATAGATTTTTATAATAATTCCCATGAAGAAGGGGATATCTTAAAGGCTTTTACTTACGCGGAATTTTTTCAAATTTTATAACAATGAAACATACATATACAATTACAGGAATGACCTGTAATGGTTGCAGAACTTCAGTCGAAGACAAGCTAAATGCTTTAGAAGATGGTATTTTTGCTTCAGTGAGTTTAGAAAAATCTGAAGCTATTATAGAAATGAAACATCACGTTTCAACTGAAACCTTACAAAAAGCGATATCAGATAAATATTCAATTTCAGAAAAAAAAGAAACGAATGTTTTTCAATCAACAATTGTAAAAGAAGAAAAATCGGAGCTACAACAGCTTTTTCCTTTATTCTTAATTTTTACATTCATCATTGGAGCATCTATTTTATTAAACATCAAACCTTGGCAAACCAATGGGTTTATGTTCGATTTTATGGGTCTATTCTATATCGTTTTTAGCTTTTTTAAGTTTTTAGATTTAAAAGGATTTCCAGAATCATTTAAAATGTACGACCCGCTAGCAAAAGCAATTCCCGTTTATGATTGTTATGGCAATTATCATGCTTATTAAAACCTATAACTAATGAAAAAATTACTATATATATTAATAATGCTTCCTTCTTTATTGTTTTCACAAGAAAAAATTAGTGGAATGATTATGGAAGCTAACGAGAAAAACGAACATATAAGTTTGCCAGGAGCAAATGTATATTGGCTAGATACAGCAGTTGGTACAGTTACTGATATTGACGGGAAATTCACAATTCCATATAAAAAAGAATACACAAAACTGGTGATAAGTTATGTTGGTTTTAAAACCGATACCATTACAATAACCGAACCCAAAATGGTACATTATTGGTTGCAGCCAACCGATAATTTAGATGCGATTACAATTACATCAAGAAAGCAAGCAACAGCAAAATCGTATTTGCAGGCGCAAAATATTTTTACGGTTAGTAGTGACGAATTGTTAAAAGCTGCATGTTGTAATTTGTCTGAAAGTTTTGAAACCAACCCGTCTATTGACGTTAATTTTGCTGATGCAGTAACGGGAACCCGACAAATAAAAATGTTAGGTTTAACGAGTAAATATCTTTTAATTACAACTGAAAATATTCCATCTATTCGTGGTGCATCACAAGCCTATGGACTAAGTTTTATACCAGGAACTTGGGTAGAAAGTATTCAAATTACAAAAGGAGCTGGAAGTGTTGTTAATGGTTACGAAAGTATTTCTGGACAAATAAATGCTGAATTGGTAAAGCCAACAACCGATAATAAATTGTATGTCAATTTATATGGTGCAAGTAGCGAACGTTTAGAATTAAACACACATTTTAATACAAAAGTGAGCGATAAATGGAGTACAGGATTGTATTTACACGGTAATACACAAAACAAAAAGCATGATGTAAATAATGATGGGTTTATGGATATGCCAATCTATAATCAAATAAATGTGATGAACCGTTGGCAATACACTAATTTGGAAAAAGGATTTGTAAGTTTTATTAATTTAAAGTTTTTAAATGATGAAAAGCAAACAGGTCAATTAAATTTTAATCCAAAAACAGATAAATTAACAACCAATGCTTGGGGAAGCGAAATAGATACGCAACGTTATGAGTTGTCTGCAAAATTGGGTTATGTAAATCCTGAAATCCCGTACCAAAGTTTAGGTGTACAGTTTGCGTTTAGTCATCATAAACAAGAATCTTATTTTGGATTGAATCAATATAATATTACTCATAATAGTATGTATTCTAATCTGATTTATAATTCTATTATTTCAGATTCACGTCATAAAATAAAAACAGGTATTAGTTTTACTTATGATAATTATGATGAGTTAGTACAAACATCAACTTTTAAAAGAAACGAGCGTTCGTTTGGAGGTTTTTTTGAATATAATTATGATAACCTTGATAAGTTAAATCTTACTGCTGGTGTGCGTATAGATAATCATAATTTATTAGGCACTTTTATTACGCCTAGATTGCATTTGCGTTATACACCTTGGGAAAAATCGGCTTTACGTGCATCTATTGGAAGAGGAAAGCGTAGTGCCAATATTTTTGCCGAAAACCAGAATATTTTTGCAACTTCACGCCAAATAAATGTTTTAAATATTACAGGAGATGTGTATGGTTTAGATGCTGAAATAGCCTGGAATTATGGTGTGTCATATTTACAAGGGTTTAATTTGTTTAATAGAAAAGGGGATTTAACTTTAGACTTTTATATAACTGATTTTCAAAACCAAGTAGTGGTAGATTACGAAAATCCAACAGAAGTGAATTTCTATAATTTAGAAGGCGATAGTTATGCAAATAGTTTTCAAGCCGAATTTAATTATAATGTATTTGAGTATTTTGATTTGCGTTTAGCTTATAAGTATTACGATGTTAAAACAGATTACATTTCAGGGAAATTTACAAAACCATTAATGCCAAAGCATCGTTTATTCGCAAATGCTTCATACGAAACACATGCACATAAAAATGAAAATCACTGGAAGTTTGATGCTACTTTTAATTGGTTGGGAGAGCAGCGTTTTTCTTCAACAGTAACAAATCCTATTCAATATCAATTACCAGAATATACATCAACATTAGGAACTTTAAATGTTCAAGTAACAAAAGTGTTTTCTAATAAATTTGAAGTATATTTAGGTGGTGAAAATGTGACTAATGTAAAACAGAATAATCCAATTTTGGGAGCAGACAACCCATTTGGAGCGAATTTTGATACAACCTTTGTGTATGGTCCAATTTTTGGAAGTATGTATTATGCAGGATTAAGATTTAAAATAAAATAATAATTATGAAAAAAATAATAGCAGTATTAGCAATATTAGTAAGTACAGTGACATTTGCACAAAATAAAAATGCAAAAGCGTCTTTTGAAGTTGATGGTGTTTGTATGATGTGTAAAGCACGTATTGAAAAAGCATGTATTACCACAAAAGGTGTGAAATCGGCAGTTTGGAATGTAAACACACATGAACTTAAATTGATTTTTGATGAACGTAAAACTGATCTAAAAACAATTCAATCAAATATCGTGGCTGTTGGTCATGATACTAAAGAATTAAAAGCTTCTGATGAGGTTTATAATGCAATTGACCCATGTTGTAAATATAGAGATGAAGAAGTTGTTAAGGATCACAAAAACTAACTTTAAATAAATCAAATTATGAAAAAAATAATAATAGTATTAACCTTGTTCTTAGGTTTAAGTATTGTAACATTTTCTTGTAAAGACAATACAAAACAAACTTCTGAAACTGGAATTGTTGATGAGAAACACGACCATTACAAATGTCCTATGGATTGCGAAGAAGGAAAAACCTACGATGAAGAGGGAACATGCCCTGTTTGTAAAATGGATTTGAAAAAAGAGGAAGGATAATATTGACTATAAAGAAATTAAAACAGCTATAAAAAATCCATAAAAAAAACGCTTCAAAATTAATTGAAGCGTTTTTTTTATATTATAATTTGCGTGTCGAGGCTCTCGACTACATCATTCCTGGCATACCGCCACCCATTGGAGGCATAGCAGGAGCATCTTCTTTAATATCAACTAAAGCACATTCAGTTGTAAGAATCATGCCTGCAACAGAAGCAGCATTTTCTAAAGCTACACGTGTTACTTTTTTAGGGTCTATAATACCTGCTTTAAGCATATCTACATACGTTTCAGTTTTTGCATCGTAACCAAAGTCTTTTTTACCTTCTAATACTTTGTTTACTACAACCGAACCTTCACCACCAGCATTTTCTACAATAGTACGTAAAGGTGCTTCGATAGCACGTGCTACAATTTGAATACCAGTAACTTCGTCTAAGTTTTCAGTTGTAATTTTTTCTAAAACTGATTTTGCTCTTACTAAAGCAACACCACCACCAGCAACAATACCTTCTTCTACAGCGGCACGAGTTGCATGTAAAGCATCATCAACACGGTCTTTTTTCTCTTTCATTTCAACTTCACTAGCAGCACCAACATAAAGTACAGCAACACCACCAGCTAATTTAGCTAAACGTTCTTGTAGTTTTTCTTTATCGTAATCGCTAGTTGTTGTTTCAATTTGAGATTTTATTTGATTTACTCGAGCTTTAATGTCTTTTGCATTTCCAGAACCATTTACAATTGTAGTATTGTCTTTGTCAATGGTTACAGTTTCAGCAGAACCAAGCATGCTTAAATCTGCATTTTCTAAAGTAAATCCTCTTTCTTCAGAAATAACAGTTCCTCCAGTTAAGATTGCGATATCTTCTAGCATTGCTTTTCTTCTATCACCAAAACCTGGTGCTTTTACAGCAGCAATTTTTAATCCACCACGTAATTTGTTAACGACCAAAGTGGCTAAAGCTTGTCCATCAACATCTTCTGCTATAATTAAAAGTGGACGACTAGATTGTGCAACAGGTTCTAATATTGGAAGTATTTCTTGTAAGTTAGAAATCTTTTTATCGAATAATAAAATGTATGGATTTTCTAAATCAGCAATCATTTTATCTGCATCAGTTACAAAGTAAGGCGATAAATATCCTCTGTCAAATTGCATACCTTCAACAACATCAACGTATGTTTCCATACCTTTTGCCTCTTCAACAGTAATGACACCTTCTTTTCCAACTTTTCCGAAAGCTTTCGCAATTAATTCGCCAATAGTATTATCACTATTTGCCGAAATTGCTGCTACTTGTTTTATTTTTTCTGAAGAATTACCAACTTGCTTAGATTGTTTTTCTAAATCGGCAGTAATAGCTTCTACAGCTTTGTCGATACCGCGTTTTAAATCCATTGGATTTGCTCCTGCAGCAACATTTTTTAAACCTTCTTTTACAATAGCTTGTGCTAAAACAGTAGCAGTAGTTGTTCCGTCACCAGCTAAATCGTTGGTTTTTGATGCTACTTCTTTTACCATTTGCGCACCCATATTTTCAAGTGGGTTGTCTAACTCAATTTCTTTTGCTACAGTTACACCGTCTTTTGTTACTTGCGGTGCGCCAAAACTTTTGCTAATAATTACATTACGCCCTTTTGGACCTAAAGTTACTTTTACTGCATTTGCTAATGCATCAACACCACGTTTTAAACCGTCGCGTGCATCTATATCAAATTTTATGTCTTTTGCCATTTTATTGTTTTTGCTTTTTGCCTCTAGCTTTTAGCTGTTGGCGTAGTTTTTATTTGTTTGATTTGAGCTAAATGCCAAAGGCAAATAGCTAACTGCTATATTAAATTATAGCTAGTATATCGCTTTCGCGCATTATTAAATAATCTTTACCTTCTAGTTTAAGTTCTGTACCAGCATATTTACCATATAAAACTTTGTCTCCAACTTTTACAGTTATAGGCTCGTCTTTTGTGCCTTTTCCAGCAGCAACTACTTTACCCTTTTGTGGTTTTTCTTTAGCGTTGTCTGGAATAATAATTCCTGATGCTGTTTTAGTCTCAGCTGCAGCAGGTTCGATAAGAACTCTGTCTGCTAATGGTTTAATGTTTAAGCCCATTTTGTTATATTATTTTAAATTAAATTTATGTTTTACGCTTAAGCGTTATGCTAAAAATGTGCCAATAGCTTAGAACTGACAAACTTTCAGACTTGCGTTAAGGATTGAAGCGACATCCTTTTTTGTAAAAAAAAGATATAGCGGAAAGCCTGACCACACTTTTTGTGTGGTAACGCCAAAAAAAAATGTCAACCTAAATAGTTGACATTTTAATATTTTTTATAACATGATGTTGTTATTTTACTGAATCATTTACAGTCGCAGCATCATCTGTTGTTTGTGTTGGTGCCGTTGGTAATGGTTGTGTTGTTGTTGCATCTGTTGCATCTAAATCTAGCGCTTTAGAATCTACACTTGTTGTACCTCCTCTGTTTATTGTTACGTTTGATGCTAAAATTAATACTAGCAATAACGTAGCTAATGTCCATGTGCTTTTATCTAAAAAATCGGTTGTCTTTTTTACACCACCTAATTGTTGTGTGCCACCGCCGCCAAAAGAAGAAGATAATCCGCCTCCTTTAGGATTTTGCACCATTACTACTACGATTAGTAAAAATGCTACTACAACTATTAATGCTAAAAATATTGTAAACGTACCCATTATTCTTTATTGTTTTGTTCTTGTAATTGTTTTACTGCCTTAATTTGGACTGCAAAGAAACTACTTTTTTCTGGATATTTCAAACTTAAAATTTTATAAGATTGAATTGCCTTTTTGTAGTTTTTTTGTTCTACATAAATGCGAGCTAAAGTCTCTGTCATTAAAGCTTCGGGTTGTATCATTTGCGCTTTTGCAAGATTACCTTTTGAAGCTAATTTTTTGCTCGGATTTATTTTTGGACTTTTTGTGATGAATTCATCAATTAGTTGAAATTTTTTAGCTTTTTCTAATTGAGAAGGTGTTTTTGTTACTTCTTTTGGTTTTTCTTTTTCTCTTTTGATAGGTTTAAAACGGGTTAATTTTAACCATTCGTTAAATGAATGTGTTTCTCTTTTATCAAATTGAAGAGGTTTTCCTAAATTAAGAATATCTGAAGCTGAAGCTTCTTGTGTTTTTGTTTCTTTTGTTACGGTTTTAATAATTTCAGATTCATCTAAAATGAAAGACGTAATTTTTTTAGGTCGTTCTTCTTTAGGTTGAAATAATGCAGGGTCTAAAACGCCTTTGGTGTCTTTTATTTGCTGTTTTAATGCTTCATCAATTTTTACACTTTTATTTACCGAAATATCGTCAACAATTACATCTATATCTTTTAAATGTGCTGTGTTTTGTTTTATAAATTGAGAAATTTCATTTTGAATAAATGTTTCAGAGGTTATAAAATCGAATAAAATACTTCGGTCTGTTGTGTAAGCCGCCGTAGTTTTAAGTTCTTGATTATATTTGAAACTTTCTTGGGTTTTTAAGCCTTTTAAATATAATGCGCGTGCCGATTGAAAATAGGGAAATTCGTCAATAATAGATTTTACTGCTTCAGTTTGCTGTTTTGTAACTGTTTGCGGTTGCTGAAGTATGTATGTGAAATCTGTGTTATTCATTGGTTACCATTTGGCAAGTGTTGCATTAACAATATCTTGTGTTAAGCGTTCGAAAATTTCTTCGTGTGCGGTTGCTTTTTGTCCTCCAATAAGTTGTGAGCTTCCTGGGTAATCATAATAAAAAGAGAAACTTTGTTCTACATCATCTTCCTCATTGTTCTTGTTGTAAAATCTAATTTTCACACCAATGGTTAATCGATTTTGAGCTGCTGTATTTTGAGATGTTGCCGTTGTTGGTGAAATTCTGTAGGTTGTAATTTCACCTTCGTAAACCAAATCGCCGTTAGATGTTACTAAACTATAATTGGTTTGGTCTTGTATTAAATCTTCTAAAGCTAATTTAAAATCTCTTTCTAAACCAGGTTCAACTAATAATGAATTATTCTCAATACGATTTACTTGAAAAGTTTCTGCTATTAATGAACTTGGTTGTGTAAATCCATATTGAATTTTACAACCAATAATAGTTGAAATTGTTAATATTAGAAAGAAGTATTTTATGTTTTTCATGTGTTTTAACTATATGTTATTTATAGAACTTAAAACTATAAATCATATTGTTTAATTTTTCTATATAATGTGCGTTCGCTAATACCAAGCTCGGCAGCTGCTAATTTACGCTTTCCGCTGTGACGTTCAAGCGATTTTTTTATTAATTCTAATTCTTTGTCGTGTAACGATAGTGTTTCCTCTTCTTTAATCTCTTCTGCAAAATGATATTTGTCTTGTGTGATTATTTGTTCGTCGTGATTTGCAGCGTGTTCAGGAATTGATATAACTGCTGCATTTTCTATCGTGTTTTCAAAATTTGAAATATCTTCGTCATTTTCACCATAAATTTTTTGAATTAAGCTTTCGTTCTCTTTTTCAACATCTTTTACATTGCCTTTTTTCATAAGCTCCATTGTGAGCTTTTTTAAATCGTTTAAGTCACTTTTCATATCGAAAAGTACTTTATATAAAATTTCTCGTTCGTTACTAAAATCACTTTTAGACTTCGATGTTTTAATTATAGCAGGTAAATTACTGCCCGAAGTTGGTAAATAACCTCTTAAAGTATCTGCAGAAATGGTTCTGTTTTGTTCTAAAACGGATACTTGTTCGGCAATATTTCGTAGCTGACGAATATTTCCTGCCCAACGATGTTTTAATAAAACTTGTATAGCTTCATCTGTTAGTTTTACTGTGGGCATTTTATATTTTAATGCGAAGTCACTAGCAAATTTTCTGAATAATAAATGAATATCTTCTTGTCGTTCACGTAATGGCGGTAAATGAATATCAACTGTACTTAATCTATAGTATAAATCTTCCCGAAATTTTTCTTTTTCAATAGATTGAAACATGTTCGCATTAGTAGCGGCAACAATACGTATATCGGTTTTTTGAACTTTACTTGAGCCTACTTTTATAAACTCACCATTTTCTAAAACACGTAATAAACGTACTTGTGTGGTTAATGGTAATTCGCCAACTTCATCTAAAAAAATAGTTCCGCCATCGGCAACTTCAAAATAACCAGAACGTGTTTGAGTTGCTCCTGTAAAAGCTCCTTTTTCATGTCCGAAAAGTTCGCTGTCAATAGTGCCTTCTGGAATGGCGCCACAGTTTACAGCAATATATTTATTGTGTTTTCTGTGTGATAACTGATGTATTATTTTTGGAATACTTTCTTTACCAACACCACTTTCGCCAGTAACTAAAACCGAAATATCGGTAGGTGATACTTGAATTGCTTTTTCGATAGCACGGTTTAGCGATTGCGTATTACCAATAATACCAAAACGTTGTTTTATAGCTTGTACTGATTCCATAATTAATTATTTTCTGAATACTCAACGGCTTCACCTATAAGTGTTGCGCTGGTGCAATGTGTTACATTTACATTTACAAAATCACCAATTTTATAGTGTTCTTTTGGGAAAACCACTACAATATTTTGAGCACTTCGACCAGACCATTGTTGGTCTGATTTTTTTGATTCTTTTTCTATTAAAACTTCAACACTAGTATTTAAATATTCTTCTGTTCTAATTTTACTATGCTTTAATTGTAACTCAACAATTTCTGCAAGTCTTTGCTTTTTTGTTTCCTCTGGAATATCATCTTCCATTTTTCGTTCTGCCATGGTTCCTGGTCGTTCAGAATAGGTAAACATATATCCGAAGTTATATTTTACATGCTCCATTAACGACATGGTATCTTGAAAATCTTCTTCAGTTTCTGTCGGAAAACCAATAATCATATCTTGACTAATAGCACAGTTTGGAATAATACGACGAATATTATCAATTAATTCAAAATACTCTTCACGTGTATGTAAACGGTTCATTTCTTTTAGAATACGATTACTTCCGCTTTGAACAGGTAAATGAATATGGTTACAAATGTTATTGTGTTTCGCCATGGTTTCAATAACATCCAATGTTAAATCTTGCGGATTTGAGGTTGAAAAACGGATACGCATTTTTGGTTGTGCTTTGGCACATAGTTCTAATAAATTCGAAAAATTTACCGATGTTGCTTTTTGTATTTCGCTAGCTTTTATAAAGTCTTTTTTCAATCCGCCGCCATACCAAAGGTAGCTGTCAACATTTTGCCCTAGTAAGGTTATTTCTTTAAAACCCCGATTCCATAAATCGTTAATTTCTTCTATAATGCTTTGTGGGTCACGACTACGTTCTCGCCCACGTGTAAAAGGTACCACACAGAATGTGCACATATTATCGCAACCACGAGTGATAGATACAAAAGCAGTTACACCATTGGTGTTTAAACGTACTGGTGAAATATCACCGTAAGTTTCTTCTTTTGATAGAATAACGTTAATGGCATCTCTACCTTCATTAACTTCAGCTAATAGATTCGGTAAATCTTTATAAGCATCTGGTCCAACAACTAGGTCAACAATTTTTTCTTCTTCAAGAAATTTTGTTTTTAGTCGTTCTGCCATACAGCCTAAAACACCAACCTTCATTTTTGGGTTTTTGTCGCGTTTTATCGCATTGTATTTTTCTAAACGTTTACGTATAGTTTGTTCTGCTTTATCACGAATGGAGCAGGTGTTTACCAAAACTAAGTCTGCTTCTTCCAGATTTTGCGTCGTATTATAACCTTGTTCAGTTAAAATGGAAGCTACAATTTCGCTATCGCTAAAATTCATAGCACAACCATAACTTTCAATAAAAAGCTTACGTGTATTATCTTTTTTTTGTTCTAAAACTAAAGATTCTCCTTGTTTATTCTCGTCTATAATTTTTTCCATAGTTTACTGAAACTGATAGCAGTCAATAAGTATGCAAAGATACACTTTATTTGCGTTTTATGACAAAGTGTCAGATTGATTTTTAAAATATAATAACATGGTTTACGCAACCTTTCTGTTAGGTTGGCATCTTTATATAAAACAGCCCAATGAAACTTAAATACTATGCTTTCTTACTAATTTTCACATTAATATGTTCTTGTGATAATGACGATAACGTTGAGTATGAATTTGTTCAGGTAGCAACGCCTCAAATAATGAGTAAAACTGCTTTTAGAAATTCGGTAGATATTGTTGCTTCAAAAAGTATTAAAGAAGCAGGTAAAATTTATGTTTATAATGATTACATTTTCATAAGTGAAAAAAATGAAGGTATTCATATAATTGATAATAGTAATCCAAAATCACCACATGCAATAAAGTTTATTGAAATTCATGGAAATGAAGATATATCAGTAAAAGATAATTATTTATATGCTGATAGTGCTACCGATTTATTGGTTTTTGATATTTCTGATATTAATTCGGTAAGTTTGATTGAACGACTAGAAGATGTGTTTGTAATTTACGATTATCAAATTCCAGTAGAAGCTGAAGCAGTCGAATATGGTGATTTTAATTATGAAACAGAAATTATTGTTGGCTGGACTTTAGCTTTAGAAAAAAGAGAAATAGTAAATACAGATGTGTTTATTGAGTTTGATGCTGCACTAGTAAATGCTGAATCAACCAAAGGACAAGGCGGTTCGTTAGCGCGTTTTCAAATAGTAAATAATTATTTATATACTGTAGGGAGTTCTGAAATGGCTATTTTTAATATTCAAAATTTAGCTTCACCATTGTTAGAAGCTACTCAACAAGTTGGATGGAGAATAGAAACTATGTTTCAATCTGAAAATTACCTGTATTTAGGAAGTACAAACGGTATGTATATTTATAGTTTAGAAAACCCATCAGAGCCAACGTATATTTCAGAGTTCACACATTGGGAATTATGCGACCCAGTAGTTGTTGATGGAGATTATGCGTATCTAACATTAAGAGGAGGGAATAGATGCGGTGTGGAAGAAAGTGTTTTAGAAGTTATTGATATAAGTGATAAATATAACCCTTCACTTGTGGGAATGTATCCATTAGATAATCCTTATGGGTTAGGAGTAAAAGGTACTAGCTTATTTGTTTGTGATGATGATTCAGGTTTGAAATTGTTTGATAAAACAAACCCGTTAGAATTACAATTATTAAAAACTTATGATAATGTGCAATCTAAAGATGTTATTCCTTTAGAGAATACATTAATAATAATTGGTAATAATACATTGTATCAATATAAATATGTAGATAATGGTGTGGAACTGTTAAGTGCTTATTCGTTAAATTAATAGAAATTGTATATTACAAATAAACGAACCCTGTCTAAGCACAGGGTTTTTTATTTGCAGAGTAATCTGTACAATTAAAAAAAAATACTTTTTATATTTGAAGTATAATACTAACCAAACCATACAAAATGAATACAGTTATTAGTTTATTAGAAAAAATAGACCGCGCCAAAGATTTAGATTTTGGAACCATTTTTAGTGAATCTATCGAGTTGTTTAAAAAAACATGGATTCAAGGATTTTTATTACAATTGTTTACGCTTATTGTTATGTTGCCATTAATTATTGTTTTATATATGCCATTAATAGGTGTGATCATTGCACAACAGGAAAGTAGTTATAATGATAATGAAGCATTAAGTACTTTTTTTGGAGGTATGTCTATACTCTATATTTTGTTTGTCATAGTTGGTGTTTTTGTTTTAGGAGCTATTTCGGTAGCCTTAAACGCTGCTTTTTTTCGAATAATGAAAAAATTAGATAATAACGAACAAGTTTTGACTGCAGACTTCTTTTACTTTATAAAAGGAAAGTATTTAAGTAAAACGTTTATGTTGATGCTTGTTTCTATTTTAATAGTGATTCCATCAGCGTTTTTATGTTATATACCATTAATTTATGCTATTGTTCCTTTGTCATTTTTCGTAATAATATTTGCATTTAATCCAGAGTTTAGTGTGGGCGATATTGTAAAAGCCAGTTTTAAATTGGGAAATAAAAAGTGGTTAATATCCTTCGGCTTATTCGTTGTGAGTTATATATGTGTACTAGTTTTATCAATGGTAACATGTGGGGTAGGTTCATTATTTTTACAACCGTTTTTGTTTCATCCTTTGTATTTAATATATAAAAATGTTATAGGTTTTGAAGACAATAATCTTATTGAAGAAATAGGAACTTCAACTGAATAAAATTTATTTTAATCATATTAAACCTGCATTTATAACCTTAAATGTAGGTTTTTTTATTAAAATAGTTCACAGATAATCTGCAAAACCGTGCAGATAAACTTTTTTTCATATACATTTGTAGCTTCAAAAAATGAAGTATGGCGAAGAATTTAGTAATTGTAGAGTCACCAGCAAAGGCTAAAACTATTGAAAAATTTCTAGGAAAAAATTTCAAAGTAGAGTCTAGTTTTGGACATATATCTGATCTTCCTTCAAAGGAATTAGGTGTTGATGTAGAAGGTGATTTTAAACCAAAATATGAAGTTTCTAAAGATAAGAAAGCAGTTGTAAAAAAACTGAAAGACCTAGCGAAAAAAGCAGAAATGGTTTGGTTGGCTAGTGATGAAGATAGAGAGGGTGAAGCGATTGCATGGCATTTAGCCGAAACTTTAAAATTAGATAAAGAAAAAACAAAACGTATAGTTTTTCACGAGATTACTAAAGCTGCTATTCAAAAAGCAATTGAAAATCCACGAGGAATTGATTATGATTTGGTAGATGCACAACAAGCCCGTCGTGTATTAGATAGAATAGTTGGTTATGAGCTTTCACCAGTATTATGGAGGAAAGTAAAAGGCGGTTTATCGGCAGGAAGAGTACAATCTGTTTCTGTTCGCTTAATTGTTGAGAAAGAAAGAGAAATTCAAGGATTTAATCCAGTTGCATCATATAGAGTTGATGCAGAATTTTCAAATGAAAACGGAAAAATTTTCAAAGCGAAATTACCAAAGAATTTTTCTTCAAAAGAAGAAGCTCAAGCATTTTTAAATTCAAATAAAGCAGCAGATTTTAAAGTTGCAGATTTAGAGAAAAAGCCAGCAAAGAAGTCACCTGCTGCACCATTTACAACATCGACTTTACAACAAGAAGCATCACGTAAATTATATTTCTCAGTAAGTAAAACCATGACGATGGCACAACGCCTTTATGAAGCTGGTTTAATTACTTATATGAGAACTGATAGTGTGAATTTATCTGATGAAGCTAGAAATGGCGCAAAAGCAGAAATAAAATCTGCTTACGGTTCAGAATATAGTAATCCACGAAATTATAAAGGAAAATCTAAAGGAGCGCAAGAAGCACATGAGGCGATTCGTCCAACAAATTTCGCAACACATTCTGTAGATATTGATTACGATCAGTCACGTTTATATGATTTAATATGGAAACGGTCTATTGCATCGCAAATGAGCGAAGCACAATTGGAGCGTACCAATGTGAAAATAAGTGCATCAAAACATAATACATTGTTTTCATCAAATGGAGAAGTTATTAAATTTGATGGTTTTCTTAAAGTATATTTAGAGGGAACAGATGATGAAAATGAAGAGCAAGAAGGTATGTTGCCTGCTTTAAAAGTTAATGAAATACTTCTTAATAATTATATCACAGCAACCGAGCGTTATACGCGTCCGCCAGCAAGATTTACCGAGGCTTCTTTAGTTAAGAAACTTGAGGAATTAGGTATTGGTCGTCCGTCTACATATGCACCAACTATTTCAACAATTCAAAATAGAAATTATGTTGAAAAAGGAGCAGTAGAAGGAGTTGAACGTAAATATGTTCAATTAGTTTTAAAAAGTGATACTTTAAAAGAAAACGAGCTTTCTGAAAAGGTAGGTTCTGATAAAGGTAAATTAGTGCCAACAGATATTGGTATGATTGTAACCGACTTTTTAGTAAAGAATTTTGATGCTATTTTAGATTATAATTTTACCGCAAAAGTAGAAGCAGATTTTGATGAGATAGCAGAGGGTAAAGTTAATTGGACTGAAATGATGAAAGATTTTTATAAAGACTTTCATCCACATGTGGTTGATGTTCAGGAAAATGCTGAAAGAGAATCTGGAGAACGCATTCTTGGTAAAGACCCCAAAACTGGTAAGCAAGTAAGTGTACGTTTAGGTAAGTTTGGACCTATGGTTCAAATAGGAACTGTTGATGATGAAGATAAACCAAGTTTTGCAAGTTTAAGTCCAGACCAACAATTAAACTCTATAACTTTTGAAGAAGCTATGGATTTATTTCAGCTTCCAAAGAATTTAGGAGTATATGAAGGTGAAGATATTCTTGTTAATAATGGTCGTTTCGGACCTTATGTTAAGTTTGGAAGTGTCTTTGTTTCATTGCCAAAAGGGGTGGATCCATTAAGTGTTGAACTTGATGAGGCTATTGTTTTAATTAAAGAAAAGCAAAAAGCAGACGCGCCTATATATATGTATAAAGAATTACCTGTTCAAAAAGGTAAAGGGCGTTTTGGACCATTTATTAAATGGAACAATATGTTTATCAATGTGAATAAAAAATATGATTGGGATAATTTATCTGATGATGATATCGTTGAATTGATTGAAGTTAAAATTCAAAAAGAAATAGATAAGGTTATTCATAATTGGGAAGAAGAAGGTATTAGAGTTGAAAAAGCACGTTGGGGAAGGCATAATGTTTTAAAAGGAAAAATAAAAGTTGAGCTTGCTAAAACTATAGATGTTTCGGATATGACTTTAGATGAAGCTAAAGCACTTATTGAAGCTAAAACTCCTAAGAAAAAAGCAAGAAAGAAAAAAACCACTACAAAAAAGAAATAAATTTAATTAAAACGTTTTCCCTCAATGAATTTTAATTTTCTGTCTCCTGTTTCAGATTTGGTGTTAGCACATAACGAGTTGCTATCATCTCAAGCGCTAGGGCAAAAATTAAAAATTCATTCTAATCAAAATGGCATTCCAGATTTAGAAAATGTAAGCATCGCAATTCTTGGTGTTTTAGAAAACCGAAATGATGTTAATTATATTGGAGAAGAATTTCAATTAAACGAAATACGAAAATCACTTTATGCACTTTTTCCAGGAAATTGGAATACAGCTATTGCAGATTTAGGTGATATTAATAAGGGAGAAAGTGTTGAAGATACCTATTTTGCTTTAAAAACTACCATTAGTATTTTATTAAAAAGAAATATTATACCTATAATAATAGGAGGCACTCAAGACTTAACGTATGCAAATTATAGAGCGTACGATTTGTTAACGCCAATGGTAAATATTGTAAATATAGATAGTGAATTTAATTTAGGCGATTCTGCAAAGCCAATAAAGAATAATAGTTTTGTTGGTAAAATTATATTAGATGAGCCATACAATCTATTTAATTATGCAACTATTGGTTATCAAACCTATTTTAATTCGCAAGAAGAAATAGATTTAATGGATAAGCTTTATTTTGAATCTTATCGTTTAGGACAAATTTCAAAAGACATTACTATTGTAGAACCTGTATTACGAGATGCTAATATTGTTAGTATCGATTTAAATTCAGTAAAAGGGTCTGAGGTAAGTTTAAATCAAAAACACTCACCAAATGGTTTAGATGGAAAAGAAATTTGTACCATAGCACGTTACGCAGGTATAAGTAATAAGGTGACATCGTTGGGGATTTATGAATATAAACCTTCAAAAGATGACGAAATAACGGCTATGTTAATCTCACAAATTATTTGGTACTTTATAGAAGGTGTTAATCTAAGAATTAAAGATGATGTTTTTATTGATGAGAAAGATTATCAAAAATTCATAACTTTAGTAGATTCACAAGAGTTAGTGTTTTACAAGAGTAATAAAACGGGAAGATGGTGGATTGAAATTCCTTTTTTAAGTGAAATTAATAATAAATTGAAGAGACATACGTTATTACCATGCACACATCAAGATTATTTAGACGCATGTAGTAATAAGACACCAGATCGTTGGCATAAAGCATTTCAAAAGAATTGCTTGTAGTAGACAAAAGGTGGTCAAAGTGTTCTTTTTATCGGTAAAATGTAATTTTTTTACGACGAAATGTAAATTTTATTGATAAATAGTTGTTTTATTAAAAATATATAAATATGTTTACGCTCTCAAAATTGAAGCTTAAATAATTAACCTCGAGTTTTATATGGATATGAAGAAGTTTATATTATTAACCGCAGTATTATTACTATTAGCTAGTTGTGGCTCTAAAGATAGAGGTGAATTAGTTGGAGTAGAAGGAAAAAAATGGCATCCAGAAAAGCCTTATGGAATGGAACTTGTTCCTGGTGGCGCATTTATTATGGGTAAAGCCGATGATGATCTTGCAGGAATACATGATGCACCAGCTAAAACAGTTACTGTTAGAGCATTTTATATGGATGCAACAGAAATTACAAATAGCGAATACAGGCAATTTGTTAATTGGGTTAGAGACTCAATTGTTAGAATGAAGCTTGCTATTTTAGCAGATGATATTGGTAAAGTTCCAGAAGATGGAGGTATTGGTGAGTTTGCATTTAAAGATGCAGATACAGCAAATATGTCTGTTTATGAAAAGTATATGTTTGAAAACTATACAGGCTTAGGTCCAACAGGGTATGAAGGAAGAAAATTAAATAAAGATGTAGATTTAATTTTTGATACTGCTGAATATCCAGATGAATGGTATGCTGAAATAATGGATACTATGTATTTACCATTAGAAGAATCTTATAATGGACAACGTACTTGGGATGTGAAAAAGTTTAAATTCCAGTACAGCTATATGGATATTCAAGAAGCTGCTAAAAAAAGAGGAGTAAAACGTAAAGATGTTATTATAAAAGAAGAAATTGAAGTTTATCCAGATACTACAGTTTGGATTAGAGATTTCGCATATTCTTATAACGAACCTATGCATAACGATTATTTTTGGCATGATGCTTATAGTGATTACCCAGTTGTAGGACTTACTTGGAAACAAGCAAAAGCTTTTTGTGAGTGGAGAACTATTAACAAGAATTCATATCAAAAATCTAAAAAATCAGCTTTTGTAAATACTTTTAGATTGCCTTCAGAGGCAGAATGGGAGTATGCAGCAAGAGGTGGTTTACAAGCAGCAACGTACCCTTGGGGCGGGCCTTATACTAAAAGTGATAGAGGTTGTTTTATGGCAAACTTTAAACCAGTAAGAGGTGATTATGCTGCGGATCAAGCATTGTATACTGTAGAAGCTAAGTCTTACGATCCTAACGATTTTAACTTATATAATATGGCTGGAAATGTTTCAGAATGGGTGAATGCATCTTACGATCCTTCATCTTATGAATACTCTTCTACAATAAACCCTAGTGTAAATGATAAAGAAAACCAACGTAAAGTTGTTAGGGGAGGTTCTTGGAAAGATGTAGCTTACTTTTTACAAGTTAGTTCTAGAGATTACGAATATGCAGATTCTGCAAGAAGTTATATAGGATTTAGAACCGTTCAAGATTATATGGGGACACAAGTAACTAAAAACGGTAAAAACAAATAATCAATCACAATAATAATAACTATTAATTTAACCTACTTAAGTATTTATACTTAAAATTAAAACCGAAAATTATGGCAAAGTCAAAAGCAAACAAGAAATTTATGAATATGTCTTACGGACTAGGAGCAGCAATTGTAATAATTGGAGCACTATTCAAGATTATTCACTTCGAAATTGGACCTTTAACAGGTAACGTAATGTTAACTATAGGTCTTGTTACTGAAGCAATTATTTTTACACTTTCAGCATTCGAACCAGTTGATGATGAATTAGATTGGTCGTTAGTATACCCTGAATTAGCAAGTGGACAACAAGCTACTGGTAAAAAAGAAGAAAGCACTCAAGGTATGTTATCTAAAAAATTAGATGATTTATTAAAAGAAGCAAAAATTGATGGCGAATTAATGGCTAGTTTAGGAGATAGCATTAAAAACTTTGAAGGAGCAGCAAAAAACATATCATCTACTATAGATTCTGTTGAAGCTACTAAAAAGTATGGTGAAGAGTTATCTTTAGCTGCATCACAAATGGAGTCTTTAAATAGCTTATACAAAACACAATTAGAAAGCGCTAGTCGTCAATCTTCAATTAACGAAGAATCTGCTGAAAATGCTGCTAAATTAAAAGAGCAAATGCAAGCTTTAGCTTCTAACTTATCATCATTAAATGGTGTTTATGGAGGTATGTTAACTGCAATGAATAAAAACTAATTAGGAGTTATCCCAAATTAATAATTAACCAAAAAACTAATTAGACATGGCAGGAGGAAGTTTATCACCTAGACAGAAAATGATTAACTTGATGTATTTAATATTTATAGCGATGCTAGCTTTAAATATGTCAAAAGAAGTGCTTTCAGCATTTGGATTAATGAACGAAAAGCTAACCGAATCTAATACAGCAGCTACATCACGTAACGCAAGTTTTATGGAAGGTTTAGCTCAAAAAGCGGCAGACCAGCCAGCTAAATATGAGCCTTTAAAAGCTAAAGCAGACCAAATTAAAACTTTGGCATCTACTTTTGATTCGTATTTAAACGATTTAAAAAGTAAAATGACTGCTAAAATTGATGATCCTACGGATTATGAGATTATGGATAAAGGTGATTACCTTGATGAAAATTTCTTTAAAGGAGATAAGGTAAAGGAAGAAGGACAAGAGTTTTTAGCACAAATTTCTGCATTTAGAGATGGTGTTGCAAAAGTTTTATCTGATGATAAAAATATGCAAGGAGTTGTTAAAGATGTTCAAAATAAATTCTCTACTGAAGAAGTTTCAAACAGAGACGGAGTTAAACAAAGTTGGTTAGATTACCATTATAAAGGATTTCCTTTAGTGGCATCTTTAACTAAAATGACACAACTTCAAGCAGATATTAAAACTACTGAATCTGAAGTATTATCAAATATGATGCAAGGAACGCTTTCTAGTGAAGTGTCTATGACAAATTATACTACTTTATTAGAAACTTCAAAATCAGCTTACTTTAATGGTGAGATATTTGACGGAGAAATTGTTTTAGGTAGAACAGATGAATCTACAAAACCAAACAGAGTTGAATTAACCTTAGATGGTAGAAAACTTGTTGAAGGTAAAGACTTTACTATAGAAGGTGGTAAAGTGAAATTGAAATTTAATTCTGGAAATCCAGGTGAACATAAAATTGAAGGTAATTTAATTTTTGCTCAAGATGGAGAAGAAATTGAAGTTCCTATAAAAACTTCATTTGCAACGGTGCCAAAACCAAATGCAGCAACTATTTCTGCAGATAAAATGAATGTAGTATATAGAGGTGTTAAAAACCCAATGACTATTTCTTTTGCTGGTGTTTCGAATAATAAAGTAGTTGCAAATGCACAAGGATTATTTAGAGTTAGAGGTAGTAGATACATTATGGATGCTACTAGAATTAAAGGTAGAGAAGTAACTATTAATGTTACTGGTACATTACCAGATGGACAAAGAGTGTCTGATAATGCAAAATTCAGAATTAAAGATTTACCAAAACCAACAGGTACAATTAGAGGTGAAGATGGTGCAATAAAAATGCAACGTAAGAGTCTTGAGATTTCTACTATTGGAGCTAAATTTGATGATTTCGATTTCGAATTACCATTACGTGTTACAGGATTTAAATTTAAAGTTCTTGGTCAACCAACAATAAATGTTAGTGGAAGTAAGTTAGATAGTAGAGCAAAAGGAGCGTTGCGTAAAGCAAAACGTGGATCTGCTGTTCAAATATTTGATATTGTTGCTAAAGCTAATGGTGTTAGTGTGATACTTAAAAAAGTATCTCCAGTATTTGTTGAGCTTACAAACTAAAAATATTGGGTAAAACCTAATAATTAAAAGTATTAAGAAGATGAAAATAAAAAGTTTTTTATTAATCGTTGCAACTGTTTTTACAGTATCTAGCATGTTTGCACAAGCAAATATATTAAATGCAAAAAGTCCTGATGAAATTGGGGTAAGAACTGAAGCGCAAAAGGCAGTCGATAATGATAAACCATTAGAATATGGTTACGTTGACGATAGAGATATCCTTTTTTCTAAAATGACGTGGGAGAAAGTCGTTCTTGATGAGCGTTCTAACTTTCCTTTATACTATCCTGTAGATACTAATAATATTGGTAGTGATAGACGTTCATTATATGATGTGCTTATGAAGAACGTTAAAAATGGTAAAATTAAAAACCTTTATGATGATTCTTATTTTACAACAAAGCGAACTTTAAAAGATATTGAAGCTGCATTAGTTAAAATTGACACTACCGAGTTAGGTATTGAACAAATAAATGCTGGTGAAGAATTATCTGCTGAGTATATTAATAAAAGAGATATAACAGCAGCTGATATTACTGAATATTGGATAAAAGGACTTTGGTATTTTGATAAGCGTCAAGCTGAGTTAAAATACAGGTTATTAGGACTTGCACCAGTTGCACCCGATGTAAATTTTATTGATGATGATGAGCCAGATTTAGTACCACTTTTTTGGATATTTTTTCCAGATGCAAGAGAGGTATTGCATGAAGCAAAATCATTTAATAACGAGAATAGTTCGATTCCTTTTTCTTTCGATCATATATTAAACTCTAGACGTTTTCACGGTTATATTTATAAAGAAGAAAATGTTCAAGGTGATAGAAAAATTAGCGAATACGTATCTCAGAATGCTTTAATGCAGTTATTAGAATCTGAAAGAATTAAAGATAAAATTAGAGATTTTGAATTAGATATGTGGACTTATTAAGTCACATTTAAATTAAATATATAAATGCCCACTTTTATAAAGTGGGCATTTTTTTTAACCTAAAATTAAAAATGTTTTTATCATTCCTATAAAGACAAGAATCCATTATTCTTATTACTTTTACATAAGTATGAAAATAGATTATATAGTTGTAGGTATTGGATTAGCTGGTATTAACTTTTGTGAACAATTAAAAGCGAATAATAAAACCTTTATTGTTTTTGATAATAAGTCACAACAATCATCAACAGTTGCAGGTGGTTTATATAATCCAGTAGTTTTAAAACGTTTTACTTCAGTTTGGAAAAGTAAAGAGCAGCTACAAATTGCTTTACCAATATATAAACGCTTAGAAGAAGCTTTAGATGTTAAGTTAGATTATAAAATTCCTGTTTACCGTAAGTTTGCTTCACTTGAAGAACAAAATGATTGGTTTACAGCTTCAGATAAACCAACACTTACAGAATATCTTTCTACAAAAATCATTAAAAATGAAAATCAAGCTATTGATGCATCTTTCGGTTTTGGTGAAGTGTTACAAACTGGAAGAATAGATGTTAAAACTCTAATTGAATCATATAAAAAAGACTTGTTAGAAAATGAGTTGTTATTTGAAAATGTATTTAGTTATGATGAATTAAATACTTTAGATGATGGTATTCAATATGAAAGCATAGAAGCAAAACAAATTGTATTTTCCGAAGGTTTCGGAGTAACAGAAAACCCATATTTTAATCATTTACCATTAGTGCCAACAAAAGGTGAATTACTAATTATATATGCACCAGATTTAAAAATAGGCTATATTTTAAAAGCTGGAGTATTTTTAATTCCGTTAGGAGACGATTTGTATATAGTTGGCGCAACCTACGAATGGGAAGACACAACAAATACAATTACCAAAAAAGCTAAAGAAGAGCTTTTAAACAAGCTAAAAAAGGTAATTAACTGCTCTTTTAAAGTAGTTAATCAAGTAGTAGGAATTAGACCTACAGTTAAAGATAGGCGCCCGTTAGTTGGTAAACACCCAATTTATAAAAATATGTTTGTACTTAATGGTTTAGGAACAAGAGGTGTTATGATTGGTCCTTATGTGTCAAAACAACTCTTTAATTTTATTGAAAACGGAATTCCTTTAGAAAAAGAAATTGACATTAAACGATTTGAATAATGTTTTATGAAAAGTAGTGGTTTTGCGTTAAGGATAGTAGCGGCATCCTTTTTGAGTTGCTGTTTTTTCAGCACGAGAAAAGATATAGAGAATAGCCTGACTTTTGAGAAGCAAAAGTAACGCCCAAAGTATTATTTTTTAGCAAGCGATTTATCGTAATGTATAAAAAAGTTAATCCAAATATTTCTAGAAAGCCTTAAAATAACTGGCATAAAAACAATTAATGTTGCCACTATTGAGATGAAAATGGTATCTATGTTTGCATGAAAAACATAAAATGAAATTACAAAAGCGGCGACCGCAAAAGCAATACCAACGGGATAACTTACATACATAGAGCCATAAAAAAAGGAAGGCTCCATCTTATATTTTGTGTTGCAATTGCTACAATTTTCGTGCATGCTTAATGCTTCAAGAATTTTATATGGGTTTTTGTTTTTAAACATAGATTCGTGATGGCATTTCGGACAGTAACCAGTTAAAATACTATATAATTTTGTTCCTTTTTTAAACATAATATTTATGTATTTTTGCAAGCGCAAATATGAAGCAAAAGTAAGTTTTTAATAATTAAAGCTTTGTAATATAAGTTACATTTATATGATGAACATTCATAATTTATCGATTTCATTTCAAGGAGAATACCTGTTTGAAGACATAACTTTCAAATTAGGTAACGGAGATAGAATAGGGTTAATAGGGAAAAATGGTGCAGGTAAATCTACGATGCTAAAAATATTATCGAAAGAAATGGAACCCGATACGGGGCAAATTGCTGCTGATAAAGAACTTAAAATTGGATTTTTAAAACAAGATATAGATTTTGTTCTAGGTAGAACGGTGCTTGATGAAGCTTATGAAGCTTTTACTGAGATTAAGCAGTTAGAAGCAAAAATGGATATCGTTAACACCCAAATGGCTGAACGTACGGATTATGAAAGTGATGGCTATCATCAACTTATGGTTGATATTAATGATATTCAACATCAATATGAAATTTTAGGAGGTTATAACTATCAAGGTGATACTGAAAAAATTCTACAAGGACTTGGTTTTCAACGTCAAGATTTTAATAAATTAACGGATACGTTTTCTGGAGGTTGGCGTATGCGTATTGAGTTGGCAAAACTACTTTTACAGAATAATGATATTTTGTTATTGGATGAGCCAACAAACCATTTAGATATTGAATCTATTATTTGGTTGGAAGGTTTTTTAAAAAATTATCCAGGAGCTGTGGTTATTGTTTCGCATGATAAAATGTTTTTAGATAATGTAACAAATCGAACTATAGAAATTTCATTAGGTCGAATTTATGATTACCCAAAACCGTACACTAAATATTTAGTATTACGTGAAGAATTGAGAACGCAACAATTAGCATCTCAAAAAAATCAGCAAAAACAAATAGAACAAACCGAAAAGCTTATTGAGAAGTTTCGTGCTAAAGCTTCAAAAGCAACCATGGCACAATCACTTATAAAAAAGCTAGATAAGATTGATAGAATTGAAGTTGATGAGGATGATAATAGTGTAATGACGCTGAATTTTCCAATATCTATAACTCCAGGGAAAGTGGTGGTTGAAGCAGAAAAGGTATCAAAAAACTATGGTGATAATCAGGTTTTAAAAAACATAGATTTACTTATAGAACGCGATAGTAAAACGGCTTTTGTTGGACAAAACGGACAGGGAAAATCAACTTTGGCTAAAATTATTGTTGGTGATATAAAGTTTGATGGCTATTTAAAACTGGGACATAATGTACAGATTGGGTATTTTGCTCAAAATCAAGCTGAATATTTAAATGGTAGTAAAACAGTTTTAGATACCATGATAGATGCTGCTAATGAAACCAACAGAAGTAAAGTAAGAGATATTTTAGGGTCATTTTTATTTAGAGGTGAAGAAGTAGATAAATATGTGCGAGTGCTTTCTGGAGGAGAACGTAACCGTTTAGCATTAGCAAAGTTAATGTTGCAACCATTCAATATTTTAATAATGGATGAGCCAACAAATCACTTAGATATAAAATCTAAAAATGTTTTAAAAGAAGCTCTTAAAAGATTTGAAGGTACTTTAATATTAGTGTCGCATGATAGGGATTTTTTACAAGGTTTAACCAATTTAGTTTATGAGTTTAAAGATCATAAAATCAAACAGTATTTAGGTGATATTGATTATTATTTAGAGCAACGAAAAGTTGAAAATTTACGTGAAGTAGAAAAGCGAACAATTGTTAAAAAGGAAAAACCTAAAGAAAAGAAACAAGAATCTTACGAAGACCAGAAAAAAATGAAATCTTTAAATAATAGGTTAAGTAAAGTTGAATCTCAGATTAATCAATTAGAAAAGGAAATTAAAGAAACAGATTTGTCTTTAGAAATTAATTATGAAGAGGTTAGTTCTCAGCCAAATTTCTTTGATAATTATCAAAAAAAGAAAAGAGATTTGCATGAATTTATGCAAAAATGGGAAAATATTCAGCTTGAAATCGAGCAGTTCATCGATTAGTAAATGTTAAAATTTAATGTATTTTGTCGAATAAAATAGTTTTTAGTCTGTTTTAGGGTTACTTTCGTAAGAGAATTAATCCCAAATTTATTCGACATGAAAACTTTAAAACTTATAGTTGTATGCTTTTTTATATCAGCATACTCTTTTGCTAATGTTTCCTCAAATGAAAAAGAAGCATTAATAGCTTTATATAATTCTACAAACGGAAGCCAATGGAACTCCACATGGGATCTTAATGCCTCTGTAGATTCTTGGTATGGTATCACAGTTGAAAATAATCAAATTGTTGAAATTAACTTACCATTTAATAATCTTAACGGAAGTTTGCCACAAGAAATAGGAAACCTTATTTCATTAAGAAAAATGAATTTTGGTTTTAATAAATTAACAGGAGTAATTCCATCATCATTAAAAAACTTAAAAGCGTTAACGTCTTTAGAGTTGTTTATGAATGGGTTTGAAGGTAATATTCCTTCTGAGTTAGGAGAATTAACAAACTTAGAGTCATTAAAATTATACAGTAATAAACTTACAGGGAATATTCCAACAGCATTAATGAATTTAACCAATTTAAAGGAGCTTTTATTAGGAAGTAATTTTTTAACAGGTACAATTCCAAATCAAATTTTTGCTTTATCAAAATTGGAAAAACTTAGTTTTATGGATAATAAAATGGACGGAGAAATTCCTGTAGAAATTGCACAATTATCACAATTAGAAGAATTATTATTATCTAGTAACCAATTTTCTGGAGACTTACCAATGGAGTTTATGAGCTTAAAAAAGTTAAATACTTTTATGGTTAGCGATAATAATTTAAATCAAGAATATATAAGTGTATCTGGTAAAAACCCGCCAAATTTAATGAATTCGGAATTACTTAATGCGACGGCAATATTAGATATTGAAAAAGATTAAGTTAGTAAGAGTAAAGTTTCATAAATTAAATTAGTTTAAAACAGATAGCAACATGCTATCTGTTTTTTATTTATACTCTAGGGTATTGTTTTACATGTTGGCGCTGTTATTGTAAACTACTACAATAATAAACTAAGCTTTAGTAAGGGAAGTTGTAAACAAATTTTAGCATTTATTCAGTTTTAAAATTCAGAATTAATGG
>CAZLXG010000012.1:0-23030 GCA_964563585.1 uncultured Flavobacteriaceae bacterium
TTTGATGACGATGTTTTAACCAAAACCGGTGTTTCGGTAAGTAAACGTAATTTTAAAAGCGCAGTAGATAGAAACCGAATAAAGCGTTTATTAAGAGAGTCTTACAGGCTAAACAAAGCTTCTTATTTTAACAACATTACAACACAATATGCGTTCATGATTTTGTACATTGGCAAAAACAAGCCAATGTTATCCCAAGTTGAAATCAAAATGAAACAACTTTTTGAAAAGTTTTTAGATAACGTTTCTGAATCATAAAATTGCCCACAAATGAAAAACATACTAAAAAAGAAAATTATAATTCCTGTTTTAGCAATCACCTTGTTTTTAACTACAACCGCTTTTAAAAATGATTTTTTTGAAATTGCAAAACAGATAGAAATATTCACAACCCTATTTAAAGAACTCAACATGAATTATGTTGATGAAACAAATCCAGGTGATTTAATGGATACCGCTATTAAAAGCATGTTGAAAGATTTAGACCCGTACACGAATTTCATGAACGAGCAAGATGTTGAGGCAGCAAGAATTAATAATACGGGCGATTATACGGGTATAGGCGCAAAGGTTAGAACACTTAAAGATAAATTGGTGGTTATTGAGCCTTATAAAGATTATCCTGCCGATAAAGCGGGGCTTAAAGCGGGCGATGAAATTATAAAAGTGGGCAACACTTTAGTTGAAAACTATAAAGAAAATGCTGGTAATTTACTTAAAGGCGCTCCAGACTCATCGATTGAGGTTACATACAAGCGCCAAGGAAAAACACAAACAACAACCATAAAAAGAGCTGAAGTTGAAATAAATGCGGTGCCTCATTTTTCAATGGTTAATGATAAAACAGGTTATATTGTTTTAAGCAGATTTAATAAAAAGGCTGCTGCGCAAACAAATTATGCTTTAAGAGATTTAAAAGCACAAGGCGCAAAACGTATTATTCTAGATTTACGAGGAAATCCAGGAGGATTACTTAACGAAGCAATAAAAATTGTAAACCTTTTTATTAAAAAAGGGCAGTTAGTGGTTACCACAAAATCTAAAGTTAAAAAATATAACAGAACATATTATACTCAAAAAGAACCTATTGACACAAAAATTCCATTAGTGGTTTTAATTGATGAAGGAAGCGCATCGGCAAGTGAAATTGTTTCGGGTTCATTACAGGATTTAGACCGCGCCGTAATTGTAGGCTCAAGGAGTTTTGGAAAAGGTTTAGTACAGCGCCCAAAACTATTAACCTATGGCACACAGGTGAAAATAACTATTTCAAGATATCACACGCCTTCTGGCAGATGCATACAGGCTTTAGATTATTGGAATAGAAATGACGAAGGTGAGGCGGTTCGTGTAAAACAAGAAAATTACAACGCTTTTAAAACTAAAAATGGTCGTGAAGTTTTTGATGGCGGTGGCGTGTTTCCTGATGAAAATTTTAGTGCTTCAAATAAATCATCAATTATTAATGCTATTGTAAACGATAACTTAATTTTTGATTTTGCTACCAATTATTATTTTAAGAATACCATAGAGAACATCAATGATTTTCAACTGACTTCAACTGACTTTTCAAATTTTAAAAGCTACTTAAAAAACAATAATTTTTCTTTTGAAACAAAAACAGAAAAAATGCTTTTAAAAGCACTTGAAGCCGCTAAAGAAGAACAATTAGATGATGATATTGAAGCTGATTACAATAAATTAATATCTAATTTAAAGGTTTCAAAAAACAATGCGATTGATGAAAATAAAGACTACCTATTAGAGCTTTTAACCGAAGAGATTGTAAAGCGTTATGCTTACCGTGAGGGTTTGTATGATTACTATAAAATACATGATGCTAAAATTAAAAAAGCAACCGAAATTCTTGGAAACCCTTCATCTTATCTAGATTATTTGAAGTAACATCAGTTGTTTTTCTGTAAAATTTTTAAAAAGAGTATATTTATGCCCATATTCAAAACCCCAAGTAATGAATACATTATTTAAACTTATATTAATACTATTTTGCTGTAATTTTGCTTTTTCTCAAAACGAACTTACTCACGACGTTTATTTTAATACTGATAAATACGAAGTTCCGCCTACTGAAGAAAACCGATTACTTCTTTTTATTTCTACTTTAACTGATGTCGATATTGAATCTATTTCAATTTATGGTTTCTGTGACGATATTGGGGCCGACGAATACAACTTAACGCTTTCACAACAACGAGCCGACGGAATAAAAGCTATTTTTTCTAGCAACGAAATAAGTGAATATTTAATTACAAATGTTGATGGAAAAGGAGAGGTTTTATTAAAAATTGTAAACGAAAAAAACGTATTAAAAATTAGAGGCTTAAATAGAAAAGTAGAAATTATAGTAAAGCCTAAACCTGTACCACCTAAAAAAGTAGAAAAACCAATAGTAAAGGTTATTAAAAGAAAAGGTGTTGCAGAACAAATAAGAGGCGATGTAAAAGTTGGTGATAAAATCATTTTTAAAAATATTTTGTTTAAAACAGGCTATAGTACAGTTACAACAGAATCTAAAAAAATATTAGAACACATCGCAAAAGCTTTAGTGGAACGAGAAGATATGTATTTTACTATTCGTGGTCATGTGTGCTGCACTCAATTAACTCGTGATGCTATTGATAAAAAAACCAAAAAGCGTAACCTCTCTGAAGCGCGTGCAAAATATGTTTACAATTATTTTATAAAAAAGGGTGTTGATAAAAAGAGAATGCGTTTTGTAGGCTTACGTAGAAACTTTCCTTTGGGCGGAGATCCGAAATACGATAGACGTGTTGAAATTTTAATTACCTATGTGAGTAATTAAACTGTATATTTAACAAAACTTGTTTTTACTTGCATATTAAACCCTTTTTATTCTTCTGTTTTTTAACACTGATAAATATTGTTGGTGAAGCACAAAATACGTTTATTCCTGATGATAATTTTGAACAAGCTTTAATTGATTTAGGCTTTGACGCTGGTGCTTTAGATGATTTTGTACCAACAGCAAATATTAATACCATTACTAATTTAGATGTATCGTTACACAATATTTCAGACTTAACTGGTATTGAGGGTTTTACTGCGTTAGAGGCTCTTAATTGTGGAGGAAATCAGCTTACAACTTTAAATGTTTCACAAAATACGGCTTTAACTGAATTGTTTTGTGATAATAATATGTTGTCTGTTTTAGATGTAACACAAAACCCTGATTTGAAAATTTTTTGGTGTTATTTTAATCAATTATCAAGCTTAAATGTATTACAAAACCCTAATTTAATTTCATTGGTTTGTGGTGATAATCAGCTTAATAATTTAGATGTATCGCAGAACCTTAATTTAAATGTTTTAGCTTGTGAAAACAATCAACTTTCGGCTTTAAATGTTTCAAACAATTCAACACTAAATAGACTTCAATGTGGTGATAATACAATATCAATTCTTGATGTTTCACAAAATACAAATCTTACATATTTAGCTTGCGAAAACAACTTATTAATTTCAGAATTATCTCTAGAAAATAATTCTTTATTAACTCATTTATATTGTCAATTTAATATTATTAAAGTATTGGACCTTTCTAAAAATACTGCTTTAATCGCTTTAAATTATGGTCATAATAATTCATGTCTTTTAAATTTAAAAAATGGTAACAATAACAATATTATTGAAATGGATTTTGATTTTAATATAAATTTAAACTGTGTTGTGGTTGATAGCCCGTTAGGCAATCATACTAATTGGTTACCGAACTCTTTTAGTGGTTATATATCTTCTGAAAACCAATGTAATAACTTAGTAAATATTGATGTATTAAGCGATGTTATAACTTCAAGTTATTATACTTTACCAGGCCTAACTTTTGGTAAATATTTTACTTCACCCAGCGGAAATGGAACATCATTATTTGCTGGAGAAAACATTACAAGCTCACAAACTATTTATATTTATAATGAAACCGTTTGTAACACAAACGAATCTAGTTTTACAGTTACCGTTATAGATGATGTTGATTATTTTATTCCTAAATATTTCACACCAAATAATGATGGTAGTCATGATGTTTGGCAAGTAATAGATTTTACAAACTCAGTACAAAATATTAGGGTTTTTGATGCTTACGGAAAGCTTTTAAAATCGTTACAACCATCTCAAAGCTGGAATGGTATTTATCGTAGAAAACTTATGAAAACCGATGATTATTGGTATGTAATTACATTAAATACTGGAGAGGCTTTAAAAGGACACTTTACTTTAAAGCGATAGCTATTCTTTAATCATTGCTATATGCGGAATATCATCTTCAAGATATTCCTCGCCTATTTCTTTAAACTCTAAATTATTGTAGAATTTTTTTAAATATACTTGAGCTGAAATTTTTATAATATTGGTTTTATAATGTGTTTTAATAGCTTTAATAGAAGCTGTCATAATATCATATCCGTATTTGAACTGACGTTCATTTTTAGCAACCACAACTCTACCAATACTGGCCTCATTAAAATAATCTCCTGGTTTAAAAATACGTGTATACGCTACTAGTTTTTCGTTTTTATAACCTAAAACATGTAATGCTTTTTGGTCTTTTCTGTCAACATCTTGATACACACAATCCTGTTCAACTACAAAAACTTCGCTTCGTAATTGTAGTAAATCATACAATTTATGTATTGTTAATTCTGAAAAAGGTTTAACTATTATTCTCATTATTTAATCTTGAACAATCACATCTTTAGTATCACATTTATCAAATTCTGGTTGAATATTAACATGATTTATTTCAAATTTATGATACAATAATTCTTCAATTTTCACTAAAATATCATCAAATTTAGAGAGTAAAATATCATTATGAAAATCAATATGTGCTTCAAAATGAATTTCTTCTTCATTTAATTGCCATATATGTATATGATGGACATTTTTTATTTCTTCTATTTTTTGTACTTCTTTTATAATATCATTTACAGGGATATTATCTGGTGTAAACAACATAAGTACTTTAAATGAGTCTTTTAATAAATCATAACCAACCCAAATTAAATATAAAGCTATCATTAAAGTTAGTAAACTATCTACCCAGAAAACTTGATAAAACTTCATTAATAAACCACCAACTAAAACAGCAACACTAGCCAACATATCTGTTAATAAATGTAAATATGCAGAACGTATATTTATATTTTTATCGGCATCTTTTTTTAATAATAATACACTAAGTCCGTTAGCGATAATACCTAATAAAGACAACCATATTACAAGATTCGATTCTATTTCTTGTGGGTCTTGAAAACGTTTTACAGCTTCAATAATTAAAAGAACAGCAACAATAATTAATGTAGATGAATTTATAAATGCAGCTAATATTTCGGCACGTTTATAACCAAATGTTTTATGTAACGATGCTGATTTTTTAGATAATATATTAGCTATATAACTTACAATAAGTGATAAAACATCGGTAAAATTATGAAGCGCATCACTTAATAAAGATAAACTTCCTGAGAGTAAGCCACCAATTACTTGAGCAACTGTAATTAAAATATTTAAAAAAATAGATATAAAAAGGTTACGCCCTTTTAATTCAGTATGTGCATGAGAATGTGAATGATCCATTTAACAAGATAATGGAATTTTATCTATTCTAGTTTTATGTCTTCCACCTTCAAATTCTGTATTTAAAAATTCTTCAACCATTTCTATTGCTTGATGAATAGCGGTAAAACGCGCTGGAATACATAAAATATTTGCATCATTGTGTGCTCTTATTAATGTTACAATTTCTTTATTCCAACATAATCCTGCGCGTACTTTTTGATGTTTATTTGCTGTCATTGCTACACCATTTGCACTTCCGCAAATTAATATTCCAAAATCAGCTTTATTATTTTCAATATCTTCAGCAACAGGATGTACAAAATCTGCATAATCTACACTATTATTATTATCTGTTCCATAATTAGTAACTGTATATCCTTTTGCTTCTAAAACTTTTTTTATTGCAAATTTATAATCAGTTCCTGCGTGATCATTTCCAATTGAAATTTTCATAATTTTATACATTATTATATACTTATACAAATGTACTAATTATAAAAATGTGTATTACTATATTAATTACTTGTTAATAAGTGTTTATTATTATTTATAAATAAAATATTGTTAATTCATTTATTTTTCCAATCAAAAATCAGTTATAAATAACCAAATAAATAAAGGCTTTTTTTTAGCAATGTTATCAATATTAAAATCAATAGATATAAACATAAAATATAAAATAGTTATAAGCTAAAGGTTGTTAGTTTTAGTTATTAACAGTTGTTAATATAAAATATAAACCACTTAATAATGAAGAATTTAAAATAAATTAGAGTGTTAATTATATATTAATAAAAAGTAAAAATATTGTAAACAAAATAAAATACAAAAAAGTTATACTAACTATTAACACACTATAATAACCATCATTTATTTATTTAAAATTTAAAAGAAAATAATTATATTATATATAATGTGAATAACTTTGATTTTCAAAAATTTAACCTTAAGAAAATACTGTTAAATAATTTAAACGTAGCTTTGTAAAAAATAAATAGCAACTCTTCTCTAATAATAACGCTATTTAATAACACTATTTCCAGTATCTTAGGAAATGAAAATGATTACAAAATTTAAATGACAAGAAAGAAAAAAAGGAAACCTTCACATAATAAGATTTCCAACCTTACAAATACAATCTTAAGTATATTAAAAAAAGAAAGAAACCAAGTATTTAACTATAAGCAAATTTCTGCAAAACTAGGCGTAAATGATGCTAGTAGTAGAAATCAAATTATAAAAAAACTTCAGCAATTAAAAGCAAAACAAGAGATTGAAGAAGTAGAACGTGGTAAATTTAAAGCTATTGTTAATACTGAATATTATATAGGAAAATTAGATTTAGCCTCAAAAGGTAATGGTTATATAATATGTGATGAATTTGAAGATGATGTATTTATAGCATCAAATAATATAAATAAAGCCTTAAATGGCGATGAAGTAGAATTTTATGTTTACAAACGTCGTCATAGAGGTAAAATGGAAGGTGAAATTACACAAGTTATAAAGCGTGAAAGAAGCGAATATGTAGGTGTTATTCAAATACATGAAAGATATGCGTTTGTTATAGTAGATAGTAATAAAATGTACAAAGATATTTTTGTGCCAATTAATAAAACGTTTAAAGCTGAAGACGGCGATAAAGTTTTAGTTAAATTAGAAGATTGGCCAGAAAGAGCAGATTCACCAAACGGAAAAGTAATACAAGTATTAGGTAAACCAGGAGAACATAATACAGAGATTCATGCTATTTTAGCAGAATATGGTTTACCAAATGAATTTTCTCACGAAGTTGAAGAATTTGCTAATAAATTAGATACTTCAATTACAGAAAAAGAAATTGCAAAACGCCGTGATATGCGTAAAGATTTAACCTTTACCATAGATCCAAAAGATGCAAAAGATTTTGATGATGCATTATCTTTTAAAGTATTAGATAATGGATTATACGAAATAGGAATTCATATTGCCGATGTATCACATTATTTACAAGAAGGAACCGTTTTAGATGATGAAGCTTACGAGCGCGCAACATCGGTTTATTTAGTAGATCGCGTAGTACCAATGCTTCCAGAAGTATTATCAAATAAAGTATGTTCATTAAGGCCACATGAAGAAAAATTAACATTTTCGGCAGTGTTTCAAATGAATGATAAATGTGAAATAAAAAACGAATGGTTTGGTAGAACAGTAACTTATTCAGACGCACGTTTTACTTACGAAGAAGCACAATCTGTTATAGAAACTAAATCAAACGAAATTCCTGCAGTAATATCATTAACAGGAAAAACATATAAAACAAATCAAAATATTGCCGATGCAATTTTAAAAATGGATGAATTAGCTAAAATTATGCGTAGAAAACGTATGAGTTCTGGAGCTATTTCATTCGATAAAGTAGAGGTGAAATTTAATTTAGATAAAGATGCAAACCCAGTAGGGGTATTTTTTAAAACAAGTAAAGATGCTAATAAATTAATTGAAGAATTTATGTTGTTAGCTAACCGTAAAGTATCAGAATTTATTGGAAAACAATCACCTAAAAAAACGTTTGTATATCGTGTACATGATGAACCAGACGAAAGTAAACTTGCTTCTTTACAAAATGTAGTAAGTCGTTTTGGATATAAATTAAATTTTAAAGACCGAAAAAGCGTATCAGCTTCTTTAAATAATTTACTTAAAGATGTAAATGGTAAAAAAGAGCAAAATCTAGTAGACACACTTACTATAAGAACAATGAGTAAAGCTGAATATACCACAAAAAATATTGGTCATTATGGTTTAGCTTTCGATTATTATAGTCATTTCACATCACCAATTCGTAGGTATCCAGATGTGATGGCACACCGATTATTACAATTGTATTTAGATGGCGGAAAATCTGCAAACGAAGACGTTTATGAAGATAAATGTAATCATTCTAGCGCTATGGAAAATCTTGCAACTAAAGCAGAAAGAGATTCAATAAAATATATGCAGATACGTTTTATGGAAGACCATAAAAACGAAGAATTTGTTGGTGTAATTTCCGGTGTAACCGATTGGGGTATTTATGTAGAAATTATTTCAAATAAATGCGAAGGCATGGTAAGTGTTCGTAACATGAAAGACGATCATTATGCGTTCGATCAAGACCAATATGCTATGGTTGGTAGAAATAATAAAATAATGTATCAACTAGGAGATGAGGTAATTGTAAAAGTTAAGAATACAGATTTAGTTAAGAAACATCTTGATTTTAATTTAATAGGAAAACCAGAAAACTAACATATTTTTGGCGTTACCACAAGGGTCAGGCTTTCCGCTATATCTTTTTAAAATGTTATTTTAAGCACGAAGGACGTAACAATCTGTTAATTTTCACTTTAAAAATAATAGATAGTTTATCCTGTTTTAAAAAGGATGCCGCATCAATCCTTAACGCAAATTGTAACAATATTTAAAATAAATATACTAATAATATAAATTATAAATTTATGATATTAACAACAACAAATACAATAGATAGTCATCCAATTCAAGACTATTTAGGTATAGTTACAGGAGTTTCTGCAAAAATGAGAAAAACTTCTTTCTCATTTAATATGGAAAAATTTTATGCAACAATAGAAACAACTATAAACGAAATAAAAGAAGAAGCCTTTCAAAAACTTCAAGAAAATGCAATAAAATTAAAAGCAAATGCGGTTGTAGGTATAAAATTAGACTTAGAATTATACAATACAACTCAAGTGATATTAGTCTCAATAACAGGAACAGCTGTTAAAATTGTCTAAAAATAAATTTTCTTATTAAAAAAGGGAATAATTATTGATAACTTTACTTTAAAAATAAAACTCCTCAATATTTAAAAAATGAAAATCAAATTATCAATCTTAGTAATTTTAATATCTACACTAACAATAGCACAAAACCCAATAGAAAAAACAATTGGAGAATTTAGCGAACTAAAAGTTTACGATTTAATAAATGTTGAATTAGTAAAATCTAATGAAAACAAAGTTATTATAACTGGAAAAAACAGCAATGACGTGCTTATAAACAACAAAAATGGTAAGCTAAAAATTAAAATGAATTTAGAAGAAGCTTTTGACGGAAACGAAACAAAAGTGATTTTACATTATACATCTGTTGATGTTATTGATGTTAATGAAGGCGCAAATGTACACTCTAAAGATAAAATTAAACAGTTTGAAATAGATTTAAAAGCGCAAGAAGGCGGAAAGATAGACGTAGAACTAGATGTTTCTTTTGCTAATATAAAATCGATTACAGGTGGAATTGTGAAAACAAAAGGACATGCTAAAAATCAAGATATTTCTCTATCAACAGGTGGAATTTATGAAGGTGAAGATTTAAAAACCGCTAAAACAGAAGTTAAAATTAAAGCAGCTGGAGAAGCTTATGTAAATGCATCAGATTTAGTTGATATTAAAATTAGAGCAGGAGGCGATGTATTTATTTACGGAAACCCAGAAAAAGTAAATGAAAGTAGAGTTTTTGGAGGTCGTGTTAAGCGAATGAATTAAAAATATAAGTAAATAACCCTTGGGTTAGTTCCTGGGGTATTAAGAATAATGTTTTTTCATATTTCAACGCAAGTTGGGGTAATTAAACCCATAGTATGGGAATAAAGAATTTAAAACCCGTTGCTTGCAACGGGTTTTCTTTTTAAAATATTTCTTTTCTTTGTGTAAAGCCAATAGTATTTATGTTTGATAATGTTTTAGCGGGTATTCCTTTCGGAATTATATTAGCCTTTACAATAGGACCAGTATTTTTTGTGCTTTTAGAAACCAGCGCTACAAAAGGGTTTAAAAGCGCTTTAATTTTTGATTGTGGTGTTATGCTTGCCGATGTTTTATTTATATTTATAGCGTTTTATAGTACAAATAAGTTATTAGAAAAAGTTAAAGACGACCCTAGTTTTTTAATTTTTGGAGGCGCATTATTAGCTGTCTATGGTTTTATTTCATTTATAAAAACATCTAAATCTTTTAGAGAAATAGTTAAAGAATACCACAAAGTAGAACTTCAAAAAAACTATGGGAAGTTATTTTTAAAAGGGTTCTTGCTTAACTTTATAAACATAGGAGTATTATTAGGCTGGTTGGGTTTTATAGTAATAGGAAATTCTATAACAAGATCAGAGCAAGGATTAATTGTATTTTTAAGCACCATTTTAATAATATATTTTTTAGTAGATCTTATAAAAATAGTAGTTGCTAAAAAACTAAAAAACAAATTAACACCACGACTCATTTTTAAAACAAAGAAGATTATTTCTTTAGTAATCCTTGGTTTTGGAGTGTTGCTTTTGGTTCAGGGATTTTTCCCAGACGAAAAGAAACTTATCAAAGAAAAATTAGAAAAAATGAGGATTATAAAAGAAAAGCCCTCAGAATAAACAGAGAGCTTTTTTTGGAGGCGTCGAGCGGATTCGAACCGCTGTAGAAGGTTTTGCAGACCTCTGCCTAGCCACTCGGCCACAACGCCATTATTTTTTTATTCACGCAAATGTAAAAAAATTTAGCAATTAACACCTGTTAAAATCATTTTTTACGTCTATCGGTCATTTTAATCGTTACGCTTTCAACATCACCACCAATTGGCGGGTTTAATTTACTCACCCAAACAGTTGCTTTTTTTATTAGTTTGTCTTCGTTAAAAACACGATTTAAAATACGCTTACAGACGGTTTCTAATAAATAGGAAGGAATTTGCATTTCTTCTTTTATTAGTCTATTTAAAAACACATAATCAACAGTATCAACTAATTTATCTGTTTTTGAAGATGTTTGTAAATCGGCGTTTACCTTTAAAGAAACACTATAATCACTACCTATTTTTGTTTCTTCTTTTAAACAACCGTGATGTGCAAAAACACGAATGTTTTCAACTTTTATAATTCCCATTGTATGCGATTTTAAGTCATCAAAATTACCTAATTTTGTACAATATTTTGTTTAATGTTGTTAGTTTCTAATAGCTAATAAATTATCGTAATAGATTTTTATGTCTGAAGAAGTAAAATCACTCAATTTTATTGAGCACATAATAGAAGAAGATTTGGTAAACGGAATGTCAAACAAAAATCTTCGTTTTCGTTTTCCACCAGAACCAAATGGGTATTTACACATTGGTCACACTAAAGCAATTGGTATTAGTTTTGGTTTGGGAGAACGCTATAATGCACCCGTAAATCTTCGTTTTGATGATACAAATCCAGCAAAAGAAGAACAGGAGTATGTAGATGCGATTAAGAAAGATATTTCTTGGTTGGGCTATAATTGGGCAAAAGAATGTTATTCTTCAGATTATTTTCAAAAATTATATGATTGGACCATTCTGTTAATTAAAAACGGAAAAGCTTATGTCGATTCACAAACAAGTGAAGCTATGGCAATTCAAAAAGGAACACCGACACAAGTTGGAACAAATAGCCCCTTTAGAGATAGAAGTGTAGAAGAAAACCTAGATTTATTCAAAAGAATGAAGGCGGGCGAATTTGAAGAAGGCGAACATATATTGCGTGCAAAAATAGATATGGAAGACCCAAACATGTTAATGCGCGATCCAATAATTTATCGTGTTTTAAAGAAAACTCATCACAGAACAGGAAATGATTGGTGTATATATCCAATGTACGACTGGACACACGGTGAAAGCGATTATATTGAACAAATATCACACTCATTATGCTCTTTAGAATTTAAACCCCACAGAAAGCTTTATAATTGGTTTAAGGAGGAGGTTTATAAATATAGTTCAGAAGAATTACCATTACAACCAAAACAACGTGAGTTTGCTCGTTTAAACTTAAGTTATACTATAATGAGTAAACGTAAGTTATTGACGCTTGTAGAAGAAGGTGTAGTTACGGGTTGGGACGACCCACGCATGCCAACAATATCTGGTTTGCGCCGACGAGGCTATACACCAACGTCAATTCGACAATTTATAGAAAAAGTAGGTGTTGCAAAACGTGAAAATGTTATTGATGTTGCTTTATTGGAGTTTTGTATTAGAGAAGATTTGAATAAAATCGCGCCACGAGTTATGGCGGTTTTAAACCCAGTTAAAGTAGTAATCACTAATTATCCAGAAGATAAGGAAGAATGGTTTGAAGCAGAAAACAATCAAGAAGATGAAAACGCAGGTTTTAGAAAAGTACCATTTTCAAAATATATATATATTGAAAAAGAAGATTTTAAAGAAGAAGCTAGTAATAAGTTTTTTAGATTAAAACTAGGCGGCGAAGTGCGCCTTAAAAATGCATATATTATTAAAGCGGAAAGTGTTTTAAAAGATGAAAAAGGGAATATTATAGAAATTCATTGTACATATTCTGAAGATACTTCAAAAAGAGTAAAAGGAACATTGCATTGGGTTTCTATAAAACACGCTATTAAAGCAGAAGTTAGAGAATATGATCGATTATTTAAAGATGAGGCACCAGATAGCCATCAAGATAAAACCTTTATGGATTTTATAAATCCAGATTCTTTAAAAAGTATTACTGCTTTTGTAGAACCAGGTTTAAAAGACGTAAATAAAGGAGATAGGTTTCAATTTCAACGTTTAGGATATTTTAATGTTGATGACGATTCAACACCAGATAAATTAGTATTTAATAAAACGGTTGGTTTACGCGATACTTGGGAAAAACAAAAGCCTAAAGAAAACAATAATCAAACCAGTGCTGAGCATGGCCGAAGTAATTCCCAACAACAAAACCAATCACAAAGAAAACCAATAGATGTGATTAAGCAGTTCGGTAAAAAATACACCAATTTACCAGAAGAAAAGCGAACTAAAATAAGGGCAGAAATTCAAGAATTAGCACAAAAAGTAAGCTATGAAGATTTACAACCTTTGTTTGGAACAGCTGTAAAAAAAGCAGGAACACGTATTGCTGCCATGTTAATTTTAGGTGTGTTACTTAAAAAAGGACAAGCTAAAAATGAGGATATTAATAACTTTATTGAAAAAGCTTTAGAGGACAAAAATGAGCTATTGGTAACAGAAGCTAAAGCGCTATAATTTTCCTTTTTGATTTCGAAAATGTTAAATACAAACCTTGAAATTAATAGTTCAAGGTTTTTTTTGTACATTTAAAACACCAACTAAAATATAATATTATGGAACTTAATTTTATTGCAATTATTGTAGCGGCTTTAGTGCCACTAGTTTTGGGGTTTATTTGGTATAACCCAAAATTTTTAGGAACAGTATGGATGCGAGAGTCTGGAATGACAGAAGAAAAAATGAAAGGCGGTAATATGGCTGTGATTTTTGGAGTTTCTTTATTGTTATCTATTTTACTTGCTTTTTTTACTCAATTTTTAGTAATACACCAAATGGGTGCTTTAGGTATGGTGGGCGGAGACCCAACAATAGCTCTACCTTCTTATGATGCTTTTATGGGTGATTATGGAAATGCTTTTAGAACGTTTAAACATGGTGCTTTACATGGTTTAATAGCTGGAATATTTTTTGTGTTTCCTGTTATGGCTATAAATGGTATGTTTGAAAGAAAAAGCTGGAAACTCACATTTATTAATACAGGATATTGGACCGTTTGTTTAATAATTATGGGAGGAATTGTTTGCGGATGGCAATAATATTTTTGTGATTTTTTAACATAAATAAAGACTGAGGTGTTTAACTTCGGTCTTTTTTCTTTTAATATTGATAGACTATAAAATATACAATACCGTTGATAAGCTTCCTAGCTCTTGGGATGAGCTTTCACATCAAGATGTGTTTCTAAAAACACCTTTTTTAAAAGGATTAGAAAATGCTTCACCAGGTAATATTTCGTCTTATTATTTAGGTGTTTTTAAAAATGAAAAACTTATTGGAATTGCTATTATACAACGCGTACAAATGTATGTTGATGATGTTTTTCGAAACAAAAAAACCTTATGTATAAAACAAATAGCTAAAGAACTTATTTCTAAAATAATAAAAGGAAACGCGTTAGTTGTTGGTAATTTAATGCATACAGGACAACATGGGTTGTTTTTTTTAGAAGACGAAATCTCTCAAACAGAATACTTAAATACGGTTTATAAAGCCATTGAAGATTTAACAGCAATCATAAAAAAAGAATTTAAAAAGAACGTTAGAATAATTACGTTTAAAGATTATTTTGAAGATGATAAATTACACAATAATCAGCAGTTTTTTAAAACGAACAACTTATATAAAGCACAAGTACAACCAAATATGATGTTTTCAGTTTTAGACGATTGGAACACATCAGAAGACTATATTGCTTCATTTAATAAAAAATACCGAAGACGCTATAAAACGGCAAGAAAAAAATGCGCAAAGCTTATTTGTAAAGAGTTGGATATAGCCTTTTTAAAAGAGAACGAAAACACTATTTTTAAGCTTTACGAAACAGTTTCAGATAACGCTAAAGTAAATTCATTTAAGCTTCCTAAAAACCATTTTTACAGTTTAAAAATGGGCCTTAAAGAGAATTTTAAAGTGTTTGGTTATTTTTTAGATAATGAATTGGTTGGTTTTTATTCCTTAATATTGAATGGTAAAGTTTTAGAAACCTATTTTTTAGGTTATAATAAAGAGGTTCAACATCAACACCAAATGTATTTAAACATGCTATTTAATATGGCTTTTTTTGGTATTGAAAATAATTTTAAAACCATAGTTTATGCTAGAACAGCTATGGAAATTAAAAGTTCTATAGGGGCAAAACCCCACACAATGCACATTTATTTAAAACATACCAATAATTTTATAGCGAATACGACAATGAAATGTATTGTAAAATACATGAACCCTATAAAAAAATGGGAAGAAAGACACCCGTTTAAAACATAAAAAAAACCTCAAACAGATAATGTTGAGGTTTTAATTGAAAAGAATTCTCCGAGGCTCTGTTCGGGGTTTCTATTGAAATTGTCATTCCCATGAAAACGGGAATCTAAATAATAATAAGATATTATTTATTTCCGCCTTCTTTCTTTTTTTTGTTTTGCTCTTTCATGGCCTCTCCAATTTGATTGCTAGCTGTAAAACTTGCCACCATATCGTTTAGCATATTACTTCCTGCCTGTGGAGAATTTGGTAATAATATTAAATTACTATTTGTATTATGCCCAATAGATTGTAACGTATCGTAATGTTGTGTTACAATAATTAATGCAGATGCTTCTTGCGAGTTAATACCAACACTGTTTAATACCTCTACAGATTCTTCTAAACCACGAGCAATTTCACGACGCTGATCTGCAATACCTTGACCCTGTAAACGCTTGCTTTCTGCTTCTGCTTTTGCGCGTTCTACGATTAAAATACGCTGTGCATCACCTTCAAATTGAGCAGCTACTTTTTCACGTTCAGAGGCATTAATTCTATTCATTGCTTCTTTAACTTGAGCATCAGGGTCAATATCGGTTACTAAGGTTTTAATAATATCGTAACCATATTCCATCATCGCCACGTTAAGTTCTTTTTTTACAGCAATTGCAACATCATCTTTTCTTACAAAAACATCATCTAATTTCATTTTAGGCACTTCGGCTCTTACAACGTCAAACACATAACTTGTAATTTGGTCATGTGGATAATCTAGTTTATAAAATGCATCGTACACTTTGTCGCGTATTACTTTGTATTGTACAGAAACTTTTAAACGAACAAACACATCATCTAGTGTTTTGGTTTCAATAATAACATCTAGCTGTTGAATTTTTAAACTTAATCGACCAGAAATCCTATCAACTAAAGGAATTTTCATTTGTAAACCAGAATGTCGAATATTTTGAAATTTCCCAAAGCGCTCAATAATAACTGCGGTTTGTTGTTTTACAATGAAGAATGCAGAGATTAGAACAATTAATATGAATAGAATAATAGGTATAAGAGTGAGGTTCATAATGTTTTTTATTAAAAATGATTAGAAAAATTAAGATACAAAATTTATCTTATATTTGACCGCTTATAATCTAAATAATGAAATATAATCGATTTATCTTATTAGTAGCAATTTGCATGTGTTTTGTTACAAAATCTTTCTCACAAAAAGGAAATTATCGAATTTCTAATGGGTTTAGCATTGGCGGTGGTGTTACAAACTTTAACATTATAACCGATAATTTTATTACCAAAGAAGGTAACGGTTTTGCTGGTGGTTTTGCAGCCACGGTTGATATTCCTCATAGATGGTATAATGTAAGTTTTGGTATGCAACTTTCCGAAAGCTCAATTAGTATTTCAGGAAGGCTAGATAACTCAATTGCTTCTGAAGAATTTATTGATTATAAAATGTTTGCCGCTCAGGTTGCTTTAATGGCACACATAAAAATTATTGAAACTTATTTTACGCTTGATGTTGGCCCAATGCTACAATACAACGGTAAGTTAGAACTGAAAGACCAAACAAAAGAAGTTTATTTTATAAATAATTATAGCAATTTATCTGCGTTAGATATTACGAACATATCTCAGTTTAACCTTAATGGAGCTATTGGTGTAACTGCCGGTATTAAGTTTTTAAAACTAAAAGCGCAATATGTTTACGGGTTTACTAATATTTTAAAGAAATTAGAAAACGAAGATTTAGATACAACAGGTGGTGATTCGCGTTTTAAAGGCAACCAAACTATGTTGATTTTAGGTGCTTCAATTACGTTTTAACTATTTTCCTTCGAAGGCAGAAGCCCATCCTATAAACTTTACAAAGTAGAAATAATTTTCTCAATACGCTTAACCGTTTCCACTTTCCCAATCATAAACATAATATCAAACACATCTGGACCTTGTAACGCACCAACTAATGCTAAACGTAGAGGCATCATCACTTTTCCGAAACCAATTTCCTTATTAGTTATCCAGCTTTTAATTGTTGTTTGAAGGTTTTTAACCGTAACATCTTCAATTGTATTTATAATTGAAATTAATTCCTGCATTAAGCCTTTTGTATCTTCTTTTAAAGCCTTTTTTGATGCTTTTTCATCATAGTTTTTTGGTGCAGTGAAAAAGAAAGAACATAAACCCCAGAAATCACCAATAAAAGTGGCGCGTTCTTTTACCAACCCAATAACCAATGAAATGTAATCGACATCAATTTCTGCTAACGCATCGTGTTGAGATTGAAAAGCTTTTGCTAAATCATCGTTATTTTGTTCTTGCATGTAATGATGATTGAACCATTTTATTTTATCAGGGTCGAAACGCGCTCCAGATTTATTTACTTTATCTAAATCGAAAGCTTCAATTAATTCATTCAAATTGAAAATTTCTTGTTCTGTTCCTGGATTCCAACCTAAAAACGCTAAAAAGTTAATCATAGCATTAGGGAAATATCCATCTTCTTTATAGCCTCTAGAAACATCTTGTGTTTTAGGGTCTTCCCATTGTAGTGGAAACACAGGAAAGCCTAATTTATCACCATCACGCTTACTTAATTTGCCTTTTCCTGTTGGTTTTAAAATTAAAGGCAAATGTGCAAATTCGGGTGCTTTCCAGCCAAAGGCATTATATAATAATTGATGTAATGCTAAAGACGGCAACCATTCTTCTCCACGAATAACATGTGTAATTTCCATTAAATGGTCGTCAACAATATTTGCTAAATGATAGGTTGGCATACCATCACTTTTAAATAAAACTTTATCGTCTAAAATATTGGTGTCAATTTTCATATCGCCACGAATATTATCTTTTAAATGTAGTGTTTCATCTTGAGGCGATTTAAATCGAATGACATAATCTTCTCCAGCATTTAATTTAGCTTTTACTTCTTCCGCGGAAAGCGATAAAGAATTACTTAATTTTAATCTGTTATGCCAATTATAGATAAACGTTTTTCCTTTTGCTTCGTGATCTTTTCTATGAAAATCTAATTTTTTGGCAGTATCGAAAGCATAATACGCATTTCCAGAAGTAATTAAATCGTCTGCATATTGTTTGTATAAATGTTTACGCTCGCTTTGTCTGTAAGGTCCAAACTTTTCGTTTTTCCCTGGGCCTTCGTCAAAAGGAATATGACACCAATTTAAAGTATCAACTATATAATTTTCAGCACCTTCAACATAGCGATTTTGGTCGGTATCTTCAATACGAAGCACAAAAGTTCCGTTATGTTTTTTAGCAAATAAATAGTTGAATAAAGCCGTACGAACACCTCCAATATGTAAAGGTCCTGTTGGACTTGGCGCAAAACGCACTCTTACTTTTTTAGACATTTAATTAAATTTAAGAGTGCAAAGATAAAATGATATTTATGAAAAGGAATAGTTATGTTAAAATCATTTCACGAGGCACGCGTTTATTCATAATTTTAAACCATAATGGAGGACACAAAGCCAAAACGATAGATGTTGGATACCCGTAAGGCATTTGCGGACTTTCTTTATGACATTCTAAAATTTGATATTTTTTTGAAGATTTATAATGATGATCACTATGCCTAGTGAGTTCGTATAAAACAATACGCCCAATGATGTGGTTAGAATTCCATGAATGTATTTCTTTAACACGTTCATAACGACCCGATTTTGTTTTTAGACGTAACAAGCCGTAATGTTCAATATAGTTGACTGTTTCCAGCATAACGAAGCCAACAATTCCTGATAATAATGCAAAAAGGACTCCTAAATACCCAAAAATAAAATAAACAATTAGTAAATAACTTATTTGAAATATTACATACCAAAGCATGTCGTTTTTTAATGAAAAAAAATGTTGACCATAATTTCTTAATAGCTTTTTTTGAATTTTCCAAGCGTTAATATACTGTCGAATAGAAGACGTAAACCAAAAGGAATAAACACTTTGATTATATTTTGCTGTAGCTGGGTCTTCTGGAGTTGCCGCATGTAAATGATGCCCGAAATTATGTTCAATATAAAAATGCATATAAAAAGAAGGAAGTAATAACATTTTGCCAATAAAACGTTCTTTTGAGGCTAATCTATGACCTAATTCGTGTCCAACATTTATACCATTTACGGCTAAAAGAATACCAACAGACAGAATTAAACCAACAATCTCATAAAGCCAATAAGTTGTTGAGGAAATATCAATTAAGGTATAAATGATAATACCAAAAACAATAGGAAAGTTTAAATACAGTAACCAATCAAAAAGCTTTTTTTTTAACTTATGTTCTGCTTCGCTGGCGCTTAAATTATAATTGTCTATTGGGAAAATTAATTCAAGAATAGGTAGTAAAATAAACGCATATACAGGTGTTAAAAACACAAACAATCCTTTAAAATAGACACCTATACAGACAACTAATGGAATTGTGAATGCGGCTAAATACTTTAAATCCTTCATGTTTTTATAAAATTAACTAAGTTTTATCAAATCTAATAAATTACAGGTTAAAATAAAATTGTAATTTAGTTAGTTATAACAGTAATTATTAGAAAACCCAGATTCTAATCCATGACCAATTTTGATTTAATAAAAAAAAAACTGGAGCAATTTATTAGTAAGTATTATACTAACGAATTACTTAAAGGTGCGATTTTATTTTTTGCAATTGGTTTGTTGTATTTTTTATTCACACTGTTTTTAGAGCATTTTTTATGGTTAAGCACAATGGCGAGAACGTTTTTGTTTTGGGTGTTTGTTATAGTTGAATTGACTTTATTTGCTAAGTTTATAATATTACCCTTAGCGAAATTATTCAAGCTTCAAAAAGGTATAAATTATGAAGAAGCTTCTAAAATTATTGGGCATTATTTTCCTGAAGTGAATGATAAATTATTGAATGTGCTTCAGCTTCATCAAGATAAAGATCAATCGGAGTTGTTATTAGCGAGTATCAATCAAAAATCGTTAGAACTTAAACCTATTCCTTTCAAATTTGCGGTTAATTTTAAAAAGAACACCAAGTATTTAAAGTATGCTGCGATCCCGCTTTTAATCATTTTAATAACGGTTATATCGGGTAATTTTAATTGGTTTAGCGACAGCTACCAGCGTGTTGTACATTATAAAACGGCTTACGAGCCACCAGCACCTTTTGAGTTTTTTGTGGTTAATGAAAATCTGAATGCCATTGAAAACAAAGATTTTAAATTAGTAGTTAAAACCGCTGGAGACATTATACCAGAAAGTGCACAAATAGAATATAATAATGAGGTGTATTTTTTACGTCAAACGGAAATAGGCGCGTTTGAATATGTGTTTTCTCAGCCTAAAGAAAATATTAAATTTCAATTAACAGCAAACAATGTAACCTCAAAACCATACACGATAAATGTTATTGAAACACCGTCGTTATTAAGTTTTGAGATGGTTTTAGATTATCCAAATCACACGAAAAAGAAGAGTGTTGTTTTAAAAAGCACAGGAAATACGGTTGCTCCAGAAGGAACAAATGTAATGTGGCGTCTTAAAACAAAATCGACAGAAGAAGTTAATTTATATGCAAATGATACGATTGCTTTTTCGTATGAGAAGTTAGGTGTATTTGAGGCCTCTAAAAGCGTGTATAATAATTTAGATTACAGTTTAAGCATAAGTAATAAACACTTAAAAGATTACGAAAATTTAGCGTTTAGAATTGATGTGATTAAAGACGAATATCCAGAACTTAATTTAAAAATGGAAATGGATAGTTTGGATTTACAAACACTTTATTTTTATGGTCAGGTTAGTGATGATTATGGATTTAGTAAATTGCAAATGGTGTTTTATTCTTCTAAAAATAAAGAGAATAAGCAAATTGAAAACATTCCTATTTCTTCATCTAATATTGCAGAATTTGTTTCTGCGTTCCCTAATAATTTAAATATTGAAGCAGGTGTTTCTTATGAATTGTATTTTCAAGTGTTTGATAATGATGTAATTAATAAATATAAAAGCGTTAAAAGTAATGTGTTTACTTATAGAAAGCGAACAAAAGAAGAAGAAGAAGAAAAGAAGCTTGAAGAACAAAAAGAGACGATAAATGATTTAAATAAATCTTTAGAGAAATTTGAAGAGCAAGACAAGGAGTTACAAGAGTTAACTAAAGCACAAAAAGAAAAATCAAGCTTAAACTTTAACGATAAGAAAAAATTAGAATCATTTTTGAAGCGCCAAGAGCAGCAAGACGAAATGATGAAAAATTTCAATAAAAAGTTAAAAGAAAATTTAGAAAACTTTCAAAAAGAGAATACAGAGAAAGACCAGTTTAAAGAAGATTTAAAAAAACGGTTAGATGAAAATGAAGAGCAACTTAAGAAAGATGAAAAGCTGTTAGAGGAATTAAAAAAACTTCAAGAAAAAATAAACAAAGAAAAGTTAGCATTAAAACTTGAAGAGCTTGCCAAACAAAATAAAAATAAGAAACGAAGTTTAAAACAGTTGTTAGAATTAACGAAACGTTTTTATGTTGAAAAGAAGCTTGAAAAGCTGAAAGAAGATTTGATAAAATTGGCAATAGATCAAGAAAAACTATCAAACGAATCCGAAGAAAAAAACACGAAAGAAAAACAAGAAGAACTTAATAAAGCATTTGAGGATTTTAAAAAGGAATTAGAAAAACTAGAAAAAGACAGTAAGGCATTAAAAAAGGCAATAGATATTCCGCGAGATAAATTAGACGAAAACGAAGTTAAAAAAGAACAAGAAAATGCATCTGAAGAATTAGAGAAAAAAGAACACGAAGAAGCTTCAGGAGAAAATAAAGAATCGTCTAAAAAAGAGCAAAACCAGAATCTTAAAAACGCACAGAAAAGCCAGAAAAAGGCGGCTCAAAAAATGATGCAAATGAGCCAGCAGATGCAAAGCTCTATGCAAGGAGGAAGTAGTGACCAAATACAAGAAGACGCCGAAACACTAAGACAAATATTAGACAACTTAATATTATTTTCTTTTGACCAAGAAGCGTTAATGAATCAATTTAAATCCATTGAGGTTAGTCATAATAAGTTTGCAACATATCTTAGAAAACAAAATAGTTTAAGAGAACATTTTGAACATGTTGACGACAGCTTGTTTGCTTTATCCTTGCGTCAACCAAAAATTTCAGAAACGGTAAATAAAGAGATAACGGAAGTGTTTTATAATATAGATAAAGCGCTTGGGTTGTTAGCCGAAAATCAATTATATCAAGGGGTTTCTAATCAGCAATTTACAATTACTGCCGCTAATAATTTGGCAAATTTTTTAAGTGATGTTTTAGACAACATGAACGAAAGTATGAGCATGTCAGCAGGAAAGGGAGGAGAAGGCGATATGCAATTACCCGATATTATTATGAGTCAAGAGCAATTGAATAAAATGATGGAAGAAGGCATGAAAAAGGGAGAAGACGGCAAGCCAAAAGAAGGCGAAGGAGAAAAGAAAGGCGAAAAAGGAGAGCAAGGAAAAGACGGAGAAAAAGGTAAAGAGGGAACTAAAGGAAATAAAAAAGGAGAAGGAAAAAACGGCGAACAAAGTGGTGGAGAAGGCGA